>JAFGTN010000780.1 GCA_016934075.1 Pirellulales bacterium | reverse complement strand
TTTACAACGACGGCCACGACAACCGCAAGGAGCATTTCAATAACCTGGAGATATTCCGCAAGGCCTCGGTGCGTCATGACGTCCCCTTCTGGGCATTTGCAGTGACTACAAAACACCTTAAATATCGCCACCCCAGTGAGAGTGATTTGCGGTGGAAGCAATATACTAACCTTGCCTACGGAGCAAAGGGGCTTTGGTATTTCTGCTATTGGGGCCCGGCCGACTGGAGGGGCTGGGCTCGGACGTCGATTGTCGGTCCGGCGAACGGCGGCAAGACGGATCTTTATGTATATGTCAAAACGATCAATCGAGCGGTTTTGGACATGGGCGACATTCTGCTAGGGTTGACCAGCGAGGGCGTCGTGCATACGAATCCGCCCCCGGGGCACCACCCGTTCAAGAAAAACCAGAATTGGATTTCTGATATGATGGCGGAAGACGCACTAATAGGATTTTTTCACGACAAGTCTGGCGCATCCTACGCCATGGTTGTGAACCAGAAGCACGGGATGAACAAATCGGCAGAGGATACCTCCGGCACAATCGAATTGACGTTTGCGCCGAAGGTGCAGTCGGTGGTGGCCGTTAATTGGCTCGACGGTAATCCTGGACCGCTTTCGATTGAGAAGCGAAAAGCCTCCCTGCGAATTCACGGTGGAACCGGTGTGTTGTTGAAAGCCGTGATGGAATGACACTTTCTGGAAAGTGAGAGCAGCACACCGCCGTTTCAACGTTTTTTCATACGAGGCCGGCGATTGCCTTGGGTAACGCCTTTCCATTTGTCGGTGCGGAAGGGCGAGGCGGGCAAGCCCGATTTGTTCGTCAAGTTTGGCCCCGCGTCGTCGCGCCAGGCATATCTGGCGGCCACTGGATCGGCAACCGCTGGACTGTGCACAACTATTGTATCTCCATCTATTTTAGCCTTGGCCGGGTGGAACTTCTTGTCGGCGCCGGCGATGGTGAAGTCGGAAGGCGGCTTGCCGTCGCTGGTAGCCAGTCCTCCATCGACGTGGTCGAAACGTAATCGGATCTTATGGCCTTCGATCCCCATCGATTCGTAGATTGGACCCGAATAGACCAGGTCGGACTTGTCGTAAGTTCTGGCCAGAGCCCAAAGGGCCAGACGGCGGCCTACGTCCTGCTTATTCTTGGGATGGATGTCTTTGACGTCTCCGATGTCCATGGTTACGGCCATACCGGTGTTGGGAACTTTTTTAAGAGTCAACAACTGGGCTTCCCAAAGTTCGGGACAGCATTCCGGAGGACGGCCCTTTCGGTGATAATTGTATGGCGCGAGTTGCACGAAACCGAAGGGGAACTGCCCTTGGCCCCATTTTTCGCGCCAGTTTTCGATCATCACAGGAAACAGGGTGCGGTATTGGTAGGCCTGATTGACATTACCTTCGCCCTGATACCAGATTGCTCCTCGAATAGCATAAGGAATGAGCGGAGCAACCATGGCGTTGTAGAGGTTTGCGGGACGTCTTTTATTGTTCTTTTCATCAGCCGATTTGGCCACTTTGGCGTCCCAGACCTTCAGGATAGGTCGTAGAATCGGCTTGGATTCCAACGCCTTGCGGCTGGTCCATGCTTCCGCGGGAGTGCCTCCCACGGAAGTTTGCAGCAGGCCGATGGGTACTTTCAGTTCCTTAAGCAATTCTTGCCCGAAAAAGTAACCGACCGCCGAACGCGGCCCAATACTGTCCGGCTTGCAAACAATCCAATCGCCCGTGCAATTATCCTGCGGCGTGTCGGCGACAGCTTTTTGAACCTTGAACAGGCGCAGCTTGGGATAATTCGCATTTTTTATTTCTTCTTGCGAGTTGTTGGCGCGAGACAGGGAAAATTCCATGTTCGACTGGCCCGAGCAGACCCAAACCTCTCCCACCATAACGTCATGGATCGTTTTTTTATCGCCCGAGGCGTCGCTTACGACCAATTCGAAAGGCCCGCCGGCTTTCATGGGCGCCAGTTCGACTTGCCAACGGCCTTTATCATCGGGTTTAGCTTTTACCGTTTGGCCGGCGATCGACACGGTGACTTCATTGCCCGGCTGTGTCCATCCCCAAAGCGGTACGGGGCGCGACTGTTGCAGAACCATATGATCGCCCACCACCGCGGGCAATTTCAGTTCGGCTACGGCCGGAGAAGTAATCAGAGCCGCTAACAGGGCGAAGAAACCGACAGTACATTCGAGTTTCGTGAAATATCGCATCATTTTGATCCTCATCAATAGTGTGTTCGATCCTCTTGCGTCTTGACGGCCGTCATTATAAAACAAGTTAATGGGCAGGGCAAGCAGCCGGATCCACCAGTATTCGAGTTCAACAAAGAGACAAATCGCTTTAGCAATAATCACATGTGTCCTTTTTCTTTTGGTACTTCGAGGAGTTTTATTGTGAAAGTATTATTCGATGTTTCTCGTTTGATATCGGTGCTATTGTTATGCGGTAGTTATGCATTTGCCGCCGATGGATCGGGCGAGCGCTGGTCGGTGGAGAAAGTAAAAAGCTGGTATGAGAAGCAACCATGGCTGATCGGGTGCAATTACGTCCCGGCCTATGCGGTCAATCAAATGGAAATGTGGCAGGCCGATAGCTTCGATCCCAAGGCGATCGACCGTGAACTCGCCTTGGCAGAAGACATCGGCTTCAACATTGTGCGCGTTTTCTTGCACGATGTTGCGTGGGAAGCCGATCCCGATGGATTCAAGAACCGAATCGATGCGTTTCTGGATATCTGTAATAAACACAAAATTCGTGTAATGCTTACCTTTTTCACCAATGGCGGCCCCGGAATGTTGGCCAAAGTCGGCAAACAGCCCGAGCCAATTCCCGGTGTTCACAATTCGCAATGGCCGATGAGTCCCGGTACCGACAATGTGAATGATCCATCCAGTTGGGGACGCCTTGAAAAGTATGTCAAAGATATCTTGACGAGGTTCGGCAACGATAACCGCGTTGTGATATGGGACCTTTACAATGAGCCGGAGAAGACGAAAAATGGCGCGAACGGTTTACCGCTGTTGCGGCAAGTTTTTGTTTGGGGGCGAGAAGTCAATCCGTCACAGCCGCTCACCGCGTGCATGGATGGCTACAGGCTGGATGCATTCAATAGCTTTCTGGCCGAAAATTGCGATGTACTCACCTTCCATACCTACGGCGGACCGAAAAGCGTCAAGGCGTTTATAAAGACCCTGAAAGATTTCAAACGGCCCATGCTGTGTACCGAATACATGGCCCGAAACTTCGGCAGTACGTTCGAAGCCCTTTTGCCTATTTTCAAACGCGAGCGAGTGGGAGCGATAAGTTGGGGACTGGTATGGGGCAAGACGAACACCGTCTACCCTTGGGGAAGCAAAAAAGGATCGCCGGAACCGAAAGTGTGGTTCCACGACATCTTCCGTCCCGACCACACACCCTACGATCGGAAGGAAATCGAGTTCATTAAGAAGATCGCGAGAGATAACCGCTAGGCCGGATGATTCATGAACAATACTAACCCGAAGCGCAAGCGAAGGGAGATAGGGAAGGAAAACGTCGTTCTCCCTTCGCTTGCGCTTCGGGTTAGTATGTGATGCACAATCTATGGCGGTTATTTGGCCGGTGGCACTTTTCCGGACAATTCCTCCAACAGTTTTTGAGCTTCGCGCACGGTTTCCGAGGCCGGCGTTTTTTGTACGGTTTGGTAAGAGAACTGCTCAAGGATCTTGTTCAGCCGTGTAAGCGCCGCCGTTGCTTCCGCATCATTTTGCCGCTTTAATTGCTTGCGGAGGATGCAGAGTTTTTCGAAATCCTGGATGCCTTCGCGGAGTCGTTCGAAACGGATCGAGCTGCGCGGGCCCGGGTAGATCAGGAACATATCGCCGGCGGGGAAACGTACCCAGCGGGTATCAAACAAGGGATTCTCATTCCAGTTGTCGTATGCCCAAAAGAGGAAACCGTCGTATCCCATGGCGGCGGCGTGCCAGGCCATCCAGGTCGCTTCGGCGGGCGGGCTGAAGGTGTGGATATTGGGGTGCACGGGATCACAGGCGACGTAGAAGGTCGTTGTTTTGCCGGAACGTTTGCGCTGAGCGATAACCTCTCGATTTGCGGCCAGGCCCACGTAGAAACACCAGTTGGCGACCTCGTCCTTGAATTCCTCGTGATAGTGGCCCGACCAGGCTACCTTCAAGCCCGGAGCAGCCTCGCGTATGGTTTTGAAATGGGCTCTGGCCTCAACGGGCTTCGATTCGTCCATGATGAGGGCGGTTTTTTCGAACCAGCCCTTCTTTTTCAAGTGCTTTGAAAAGTCGGCGAGAAACACCTTCCAAAACTCCTCGTGTTCTTTCGACCCAACCGACCATGAGTTCCAGACATAGTCACCACTGGCCTCGTCCAAGTAGCCGACGCAACCTCGGCCTTTGCGTGGGAAGATACCAAAACAGGATATGCCTTTGGAGATACCGCATTCGGCGGCCAACTCGACGTACTTGTCGAAGATCGTGTAGTCGAAGCGGAACTTGCCGTCGGCGCCGCGAATCCACTTGACCATCGAGTGGAGCGGTGTGTATTGGCCGGACATGCGGGGCTCGAGAATCGTGGTTCGCGCGCATTTTTGCCCGGCCTCGGCCAGCATCTTCAGGTGTGGGCGCAAAACAGTCATGTGGGCTTCCGACCATGGTTCGACGCCATGGTACTCGGCAACCGACCAGGGATGCTGCCACACGTTCAACCAAAACGACCACTGCGAGGGCGGCGGCAGAACCGCGGGCAGGACCTCCAATTCGATTGCAAGCGGGATGCTCTTCCCTCCGTTGGCCTTAACGACAAGCTCACCTCGATAGCGGCCGGGCGGCGTTTGTGGTGGAACGTCGATCGAGATCCATACGGGGCGAACAGTGCAGGGCGCCAGATCGAGCCGCTGGGCCAGATCCAAGACGTCGGGTACCACATGTGTTTCCCGCAGCGGCGCCGAGCCGCATGTCTGGCACGTACGGCCCGAGAGCACGTAACGCACGAAGCGGCAGCGAACGGCCGAAGCGGGGATCTCTTTTTCATTGGAACCACGCAACGGACCACGCAATGGACCACGCAAAATTCGTAAGCCCTCGAAACCGTCGCGGCTCCACGCAACGGCCTGGGTTGCGACCCGCTCGCCACGCCAGGCGATAGTCGACCAGCGATGATCCTTTTCTTCTTTATTTTCGAGCACGGGAACCGCGCATCGCGGATAGCGGATGTCTTTTGAAGCGATTGCGGCGTGCAAACCGGCGGGCACCTCGCGCCAGGCGTCCTTCCATGCCCGTGCGTCGGTGATTTGTTCTTGCGGGAGGTGGTAGCCTTCGATCTCGACGATCTGGGCGCCATGGTCCTTGCCCTTGGAGTTGCCGGTGAACGTGGTACGTACGTAGCGGACCGCTTGCGGCGGAAAATAGAATGTTTCGCCACGCTCGGTGGCCGGATTCGTGTTCTTGTGCCGGTCGACCAGCATTGACCAGCTTTTCCCGTCCAGTGAGCCTTCGATCACGTACTGGAACACGGGACGGTCGAGCCAACGCGTCAACAGCCGGATGGTGTTTAGCGTTTCGGTTTTTGACATAACCACCGTCAAGCTGGCGGGAAGAGTCCTTGATCCCCAGCAGCCGTCGGGGTCGTCGCTGCCCCAACTCGTGGCGAAGTGTGCCGGGTGATATGGCGCCACCTCGGAGGCTTGTGTCTTGGCCGCGTGGAAAAGGTTGCGAAACCCGTCCGGGGCTCCCGGCAGGGGTGGTTCTCGACGTGGATGTTCGCGAACCGGTTCACGCATCGACTCGGCGGCATACGAAGTGCTACCAGCACACAGCCATGCGAATATCAATACCGCCGATACTACGAAACGTTGACGTCGAATAATAATGGTACTCATCTATCATTTCTTCAACAGGCAGCTAACAGAAACTTCTTTCGACCAAGACTATCGCACCAGCACTTCGAAATCAAGCGTGGTCGGTTCCTTGGGCAGGTCCGCGTTAGTCTTGTATGGAAGAAACAAGCTCCGGCCGAAGGGAATGTTGTCGGGCGCTTCGCTGTTTGCCTGGTCGACCGGCTTGGCCGCGTTTCCGCTGATGGTGACTATGTGGGGACCGCCGACAGGGCTCAGTTCCGGCGGAGTTTGGTAGCGACCTTCACGGATTGCGGCCGCGGCGGGCGGGCCGTTGTTACCCTTGGATTCGTCTGGCTGGAAAAGTATCCTGCCGGCGGGAACGGGTTGGCCTTTGTAAGTAACCTTGCCGGATACCTGGTAGCGAAGTGGGCCGCCTTTGCTGCAAGCGACTGCAATCGGCAACAATAGGCACAGACAACACGCGGCCGACTTTAGCGAGCAATTCATTCCTGCCAATCTCCGATGGGGCTGCCGTCGCTGCGGTCGGCCATGTCGCGATATACGTCGAGGCTCATGTCCTCACGGAGGAAATGACCCGAACCGTCGGCCATCAGCATGTGGCAGCCGCCGGGGTGCTCGCTGGCGAAACGGTTTAGCCAGTAGCCGCCGATATCTGTGGGATGGTTGATGGGCAAGTAGGCGGGCAGCAGGTTCTGGTAATGCGAATAGATCCCCCCCGGATAGACCAACACTCCGGCCGCCCAGGAACTGTGCTTGCCGGGTTTGCCTTCAATGGCCTCGGTGGGCATTCCCAGGCCCTCGCCCGCCAGCAGCGTGTTGGCCGTGCCGTCGGCTATATCTCTCACGCGGGTTTTCGAGTTGATGTAACTGATGCCGTTGTCGAAAAAAATATAGAACGTGGGATAGCCGTAACCGGTGCACACAGCCTCTGAATCGTCGCCGCCGCCGTGACATGCGTAGTAATTTGTATTGGTGGCCTCGGGCGTGGAGACGGGATCCGAGGGACATTGGAACAAGGGATTGGGCACATACATGGCCGCGACATTGGGCCCGCCGTAGTACTTATATGCCGCGAATGGGCTCTCGAAGTCAAAGCGATTGTAGAGGTCGATTTGTTCGAGATACGGCAGGATGGCGACCGACCAGCATGACCGTTCCGGCCGCGCGCCGGTGAATGTCAAAGGGCACCCTTCCACCGTGCTGATAGCCCCGGCCGGGAAATGGCCGTTAGCGCTGAGGTAGTTGTGCATGCCCGTACCGATCTGCTTGAGCTTGTTGAGGCATGCGGCCCGCCGCGCCGCCTCGCGGGCAGCCTGCACGGCCGGCAGAAGCAAAGCGATCAGAATGCCGATAATGGCAATCACAACCAGCAGTTCCACGAGCGTGAAGCCGGGTTTTTCGCTACTCCTCATACGTGCGTCCTTTATAGTCCAACACTCTCGTCGGAATTCAATTGTGGCACGGCCATCCTGGCTGCATTACCCCTTGCAGGCAGGATGCCCGTGCCACTTTTTTCAAACTCATGCCACCCATCATCTCGATTCGTCCGGCGAATGTCAACTCGATCCCGTATACCCCCCTTAAAACACGGCGCCCGCCGACAGATAACTCCCTATCGTGCGTTTATATCATCACTTTGTGAATGCATGATAAGCGAGGCGATTCGTTACATTAACGCCGCTCGCTCCAAGCCGATCAATCCACTTCCGGCGGCACGTTTCCGTAGCTCCAACCTTGGCCGGAGAATGGTCGCGCGGGGGGGGGCGTGGGGAGTTTTCCGGGTTTCAATTGGCCGACGAGTTGCAGACCGGCTTCGACCATCTGTTTGCCGGCCGAGGGTTCCAGGTTGCTGTAACAGGT
>JAFGTN010000779.1 GCA_016934075.1 Pirellulales bacterium | reverse complement strand
ATCTCTGTGGCGTTTAGATATAATTCGCCGGCTGCGCCGCCAATTTATATCTAAGTGCCCTTGACTCGCAATTTTGCAAAAGTCCAGTGAAAACATGAATCTACAGCAGAACGAGCGGCGTAACTTTCTTAAAACGGCCGGAGCGGCAACCGGTGGGATTTTGTTGGGCGTGCCGGCAATTAAGAGCATTGCCGTTGCAACACCGACCTCCACACCCCCGCAAATCGAGACGCCTTTCCACGGTGCCGTTTTGAACCATCGACATGGGAAGAAAGTGGCCGGCGGCATGCTCGTTCGCGTGGTCGGGCAAGCCGATGCCGGCGAGAAGGTGACAGTCAATGGGCTTTTGGCGCGACGCAAAGGCCGGGCATTCGAGGCCGATGTTGTCTTGAGAAAAAAGGAAACGCCGATAGTGGCTGTTGCCGGCAACGCATCGGAACAGGCGAAGAAACACGAGATCCGCGTGATCTGGGATCGCTATTCTCGTCCTCGCTATCGGTTTTCCATCGACGACAACAGTTTTTTTCTACGCGACATCGCCCGGAAGAAACCGAAGTCATTGTTCGACTGTTTTTATCTGAAGATCCTGCAGGATTTGAATAAGAGTTTCGGCGCGAAATTTACCTTGAATATCTACTATACGACCGGCGATGGTTTTTCGCTTCCCGACTTCCCGGATCGATATAAGGGACAGTGGCGAGATAATTCCGACTGGCTGACATTGGCCTTCCATGCGCGGGCCGACAAACCGGACCGCCCCTATCAGGACGCTCCGCCCGAGAAGTTGATCGCCGATCTGGACCAGGTCAGCGAGCAGATATTGCGCTTTGCGGGAGAGGAAACTCTTTCGATGCCCACGGTGATCCATTGGGCCATGACCCGTCCATCGGCCTGGCGGCCTTTGTACGAACGGGGCGTGCGGGTGCTCAGCGGTTACTTCCGTCCGCATGGGAACAGTTACGACATCAATTACCGCATGGACAATGACCGATCGGCCTATCTATGGAAGCACGACGCTCTAATGGACTTTGACAGTGGGATAGTGTTTTCGAGGGTTGACATCATTTGCAACGCCACGCCGGTCGATAAGATCGTACCCACTCTCGAACCGCTCACGAATGATCCGAATACCGCCGAAATAATGGATATCTTTACGCACGAGCAGTATTTCTGGCCGTTCTATCAGAACTATCTTCCCGACCACGCCCGGCGTTTGGACACGGCCATCCGCTACGTTACCGAGCAGGGCTACGAGCCTATTTTCTTCCACGAAGGCTTCCTGGGCGGGAAAGAGCCGGTGTAAAAACGGTAGGGTTTGCCGGTCGCTTCGGCAAGAATCGCGCTTTGTAGGCAGTCTCATACCGCCGGCCGGTAAGTGGACATCTTGTTATTTCTCGTTATATCCGGTGTTTTGGAAAGCCCCGAAGCCCTTCAAGGTAAACACTTTAGGGAATTCTGCAGCAGGTTTCTCTGAGGCCGATTTACTATTTGGCACGTGAATTGCGGAAGATACGGCCGTCGTCGGTGCGCGTTCGTGTGCCGTAAAAATTGCCGTTCACCGCAAGCGAGAGAAGCAATGCCGTACGGTCTTTACATGTCAGCCGAAGGGGCTCTGGCTCAGGACCAGCGTCTTTCGATCATCGCCAACAACCTGGCGAACGTCGAGACCACGGGATTTAAGAAGGATCTTGCCGTTTTTCAGGCCCGTTACGCTCAGGATATCCAGGACGGCCAGGTTTCCGCCGACACGACGAGTATCGAAAACCAGGGCGGCGGTATCAACATTTTGCAAACCACCAGCGATTTTTCGCAAGGGCCCCTGGAAACGACCGGCATACCCACCGACATGGCCATTCGCGGCGAGGGATTTTTTGTCGTTGAGAAAGAAGGAGAGCATTTCCTTACACGCGCGGGCAACTTCCGCTTGACCGAGCAAGGGCAACTGGTCACACAGCAGGGTTACCCGGTTTTGAATGATTCGATGTCTCCGGTGATCATCAGCCCCACGGCTGGGCCTTGGGACGTAAGCGAGACCGGCACCGTGCGTCAGGCGGGCACATTCCAGAACCTGGCACTGGTAATGCCGAAGTCGTACGGCGATTTGGTCAAGCATGGCGAGAACCTTTTCCGGCCTCTGGCGGATACACAAGCGCTTCCTTTGGGAAAGCGTTCGGTGGCATCGGAGTATCTGGAAGGTTCGAGCGTCAATCCCACGACAGAGATGGTCGAGATGATTACGGCCTCGCGACTCTTCGAGGCCAACACCAAGATGGTGCAGACGCAGGACCAGATGTTGGGAAATCTGATCGGGCGGTTGATGAAGGTGGGGTAGGTGTGAGTAGTCAGTAGTCAGTTTTCAGTAGTCAGATCTCAGACATGAGATTTGAGAGGGAGAAGAGCGGTGAGCTTTGCCCAAACTGAAAACTGAAAACTGATAACTGAAAACTGAAAACTGAAAACTGAAAACTGAAAACTAAAAAACTGAAACTAATAAAAATGGGAATTCAAACACTATACACTGCCGCGACGGGCATGACTTCGTTGGATACGAAGTTGGATGTGATTGCCAACAACCTGGCAAACATGGAATCGACGGCGTTCAAGGCCGACCGGGCCAATTTCGAGGACCTTTTTTACCGGCACTACAAGATGCCCGGCGCGCAGGACTCTTCGGGTCAGTACACGCCCACGGGCGTTTCGGTCGGTCTGGGTTCGAGAGTTTCCAGCACGCAGACTAATTTCCTCCAAGGCGCCTTTCAGCAGACGAACAAGCAGTTGGATCTGGCCATCGAAGGACGAGGATTCTTCCAGGTACTCGAGCCGGCCACGGGCGAGACGGTTTATACGCGGGCCGGAAACTTTAACGTGAACTCCAACGGCGATTTAGTAATGGGCTCGGCCAGCACGGGACGGCTGCTGGAACCGGGTATTACCATTCCGCAGGACGCGACCGACATTTCCATCAGCCCCGACGGTATCGTTTCCGTCAAGCAGCCGGGCACGACGACCATGTCGCAGGTGGGTCAAATCCAACTGGCGTATTTTATCAATCCTGACGGATTGTTGAAACTGGGCGAGAACCTCTATGCCGAAACCGATGCCTCGGGTTCGGTGATCCAAGGTAATCCCGGCCAGGACGGCGTGGGAGTCGTCCGTCAGGGCATGTTGGAAAAATCCAATGTAGAGCCGGTCAACGAACTGATCGACCTGATCACCACGCAACGAGCTTTTGAACTCAACTCGCAGTGCGTGAAGACGGGCGACGAAATTTTACACGAAATCACAACCCTCAAGCGTTAGACGCCGAACCATGCGAACAACGACAATCATTGCCGCCGCAATAGTTGCGATACTGACTCTGGTTTCGGCCGGACCGGGTTCTGCCTCGGAGATTGTGCTGCGTGATACATATCAGTGTCGGGGTACGATTGTGACACTGGGTGACGTTGCCGAGGTGCTCGGTTCCGATCAGCGGTCCAACGAGCAGTTGAGCCGCGTGGAATTGTTTCCCGCTCCGTCCGAGGGTCGACAGCGATATGTTCGCGTGCGAGAGATTCAGGATATTCTCGCGCGTCGTGGCGAGAATCTGGCAAAGCATCGTTTTTCCGGTGCCAATCAAATTGCCATCACCCGTACCGAACAGGTCGAGCAGGTCGATTACGAGAAGCCTATTAACGCTTCGATTCGCAACTCGATCAACCTCCGCGTGGAAAATGCGATTCTCGAATATCTGCGTTCGGGTGTTTCGGACTCGAAGTGGACTATCGAATTGAACCTTTCGCCCGAGCAAATCCGACAGTTGCAGGGGGCGGTTAGAAGGCTTACGGTTAGCGGCGGCGGGGCGCCTTGGGTGGGATCGCAGCAATTCCTGGTGACCGCCCAGAAGAACAACGGGAAGCCCGTGCAATTACGTATCGAGGCGCGGATCGGCTTGCCACCGAGCGTGGTGGTTGCAAACCGCCCCATACCCCGCAATGCGATAATCAACGCCGCCGATCTGACGCTCGACAGCCAGGTGCCGCGGAATTCGGCCATGGAGACATTCTCCAGTATCGAGGAAGTTGCAGGCAGCCAGGCAGTTCAAAATATCGCCGCGGGCGCGATTATCGATCAGAAAAACGTGCGGGCTCCTTTGATGGTGCGACGCAGTGAGATCGTCAGCGTCACCGCCAGAGCGGCCGGTGTGAAAGTCAGCACAAACTGCAGAGCCAGATCCGACGGCAGCATGGGCGATGTGATCCAGGTCGAGTCGTTGCACGACCGTAAGTCATTTTACGCCCGCGTGTGCGGATCGCGCCAGGCCGAAGTATATTCGCCCACGGTTCGCGCCCGGCAAACAACACCGACGAACAATTACGAGCGGCCGGCAAGCGGAAGCGGCGGACCGAGTCGAATTCCACTGGAACAACCTCGCTCGGTTCGAAACAACAAGCTGCAATACACAAGAAAGGGCAACTGGTAATGAAAATCACAGGCTTTTGGTTTAAGACGGTTGCCTTGGCGGCACTGACCGTCTTAAGTATGAGCGAGATTGCCGCGGCGCAGAGTTCCAGCATATATGGACCGCCGGACATGCGACGCGCGCCTCTGACACTGTCAAACAGCTCGTGGACCTATCAAGCTCCGCCGGAGCCGAAGGAAATCAAGACACACGATCTGGTAACCGTGATCGTAAATTACAAGTCGCAAGTTATCAGCGAAGGCGAAACCGACCGTAAAAAGAAGGCCAGTTTCAAGGCCAAGCTCAAGGATTGGGTGCTGTTGAGAAACTTCTCGCTCATCCCCGACCCGCAGAGTGCGGGCGATCCATCGGTCGACGCACAATGGGATAACAAGATGAAGTCGGAGGGTTCGCTGGAAAGCCGCGACGCCATGGAGTTCAAAATTGCTTGCACTGTCGTCGATATCCGGCCCAACGGAGTTCTCGTTCTGGAAGGGCACCGGACCATTCGCAACAACAATGAAACCTGGGATCTGTCGCTTACCGGCCTGGTGCGTCCCAAAGACGTGCTGGATAACAACACCATTCTCAGCGAAAACGTGGCCGACTTGAAGATTTTTAAACGTGAAGAAGGAAGCGTACGCGATTCTTATCGACGAGGTTGGTTGATGAAGTGGATTGATACGTACCAGTTGTTCTAAGGAAAAAGTGTCTACCCCCCCCCTTACGCCCGGGAATTTAGCTTCAGAAACTCACGACGGACATTACCATGGTAACTACAATAAAGCTCAATCGAATCGCTTGCACCTTGGCTGTTGTGCTGCTGTTGGCGCTTGTTGTAAACCTCTCTCCGCTTGAGGCACAGACTCGCCTGGCCGATATCTGTCGGGCCAAGGGGCAGGAAGAGATTACGTTGCAAGGACAAGGTATTGTTGTGGGCTTGCCGGGCACGGGCGACGGCGATCTGGCCGCCACCAGACGCAGCATGGGAGCCTTGCTGCAAAAGTTGGGCAATCCCTTGGGTTCCACGGGATTGGCCGAATTGAAGAATTTCAAGAACATCGCCGTGGTGGTCGTAACGGCTACCGTGCCGGCGGCTGGAGCCAGACAGGGTGACAAGATCAACTGCACGGTCAGTTCTATCGGCGCTGCCAAAAGTCTCAAGGGCGGAGTATTGTTACCCACGGCGTTGACCGGGCCGGGCGTGCCGGGTGAAATGCCCGTCTATGCTTTTGCACAAGGCCCGCTCGAACTCGATGATCCCGAGTTGCTTACAACCGGTACGATTTTCGGCGGTTGTCGCATGGAAGTCGATTTTTTCAACCCCTTCTTCAGCCGCGACGGGCGGTTGACGCTGGTTTTGAACGAAAACCACAGCGGATTCCAGGTGACTCAAATGGTTGCCCAGCGGATCAACGACTTTTTCGAGAGCGAAGAGTTGGCCGGTCCCAACCTGGCCAGGGCAATTAACCAGGCCAACGTAATTGTTGATATTCCGGCTCAGTATCGTTCCGACCCCGTGATGTTCGTGGCCGATGTTCTCGGTCTCGATATTTACGAACCACAAACCGCGGCGCAGGTTACGATCAATGAGCGGGCCGGGAGCATCGTGATTACGGCCGACGTGGAAATCGGCGCGGTTGTCGTGACACACAAGAACTTTGTAATAGAAACGGGCGGCGGCGAGGAAGCCGCGCAGTTCGTCCAGATCGACCAGAATAAGGCGCAAACAGCCAAGCTCGAATCGCTGATTGCCGCGTTGAAGGCGGTACACGCACCGACGCAAGATATCATCGACATCATTAAAGGCCTGGCGAAAAGTAAACAACTGCACGCCAAGCTGGTTATCGAGTAAAGGTCGTAAAAATGGGTCAGCACCATTCTACGACCCGGATAATTAGTGGATATTATGACGAATAACTTGTCTATGCCCTCGGCGACAACCATCCCGCTTGCAGCGGCACAAACTGCCGCCGTGACGGCCAAGGCGTCGGAATTGGTTTCCGGTATTGAGAAGCCGCAAGAAAACGACGAACAGCGCGAGCAATTCCAAAATATATTGGGGGAGTTGCTCTTCGGACAGATGCTCAAGTCGATGCGAAAGACCGTGGGCGAGGCGGCCTATTTTAACGGCGGCCGGGCGGAAGAAATTTTCACGGAACAACTGGACCAGCACCTTGCCCGCAGCATGAGTAAGACCATGTCCGAGCAACTCGTGGGTCCGATGTATGAGCTGACAATGATGGGTAGGAAGTAAGAAGTAAGAGGGCAGAGGGCGGAGGGCAGGAATGAAGAATGTCGAAATCGGAATGAGGAAAGAATTAAGAATGACGGAATGTCCAATGATCA
Source organism: Pirellulales bacterium (assembly GCA_016934075.1). Taxonomy (GTDB): domain Bacteria; phylum Planctomycetota; class Planctomycetia; order Pirellulales; family Thermoguttaceae; genus JAFGTN01. The sequence continues at coordinate 1,180 of JAFGTN010000779.1, read as the reverse complement.
ATGCTCATTCCTGATACTTGACACTAGTTAGCCCGGACGTTTGCCGCGGTTTTGGGTGACGGAAAAACAGTGGGGTTAGATTCCTGAAGCGATGAATAGAGAACTGTGAGCGGGAAGACGTGTAATTTCCTTCGCTTACGCTTCGGGCTAGTATTACGGAATTCGAAAACAACTTACCATCACAATATGCATTCAACCCTTTAATTAGGTCAATCCATGGAGATAGCCTGGGATTCGGAACTTGCCAACCTGATGACCGACTTGTTGGCCACGCAGGAAGAAACGCTCAGTGTTCTGGCAAGAAAACGCGAACTATTAATCACCGGCGACGGCGAAGGGCTGGCCGCCCTCGGTATAGAGGAGCAGCAACTGGTCGAGCGGCTCAAGGATAGCCTGAAGCGGCGAGAACAATTGCTCAAACTTGCTGCCGAGCAGGGTCTGCCGCATAAAAATCTTCAAACATTATCGGAATCCTTGCCAAATGGAACGATTAGCCGAGAGCGGCGCGATCAGTTGAAGCTTGCAAAGGCTCGGGCACGCCTGTTGAGGCACCATGGATTGACAAACTGGGTAGTTGCGCAGCGTACACTCATACATCTTTCCCAGATGTTAGAGATTATCGCGACCGGCGGCCGACTTCAGCCGACATATGATAATGTGCAAACCGGCGCGCACGGAAAGCGGCAATGTGTAGGAGCCGGAAGTGTCCAGTGTGTTTGCGCAAACAGCGGCGCACTGGTAGACCAGGAGGCATAGGAAGAATAGATATAAAAAGCAGACAGAGGATTTGACGTGTCACTTTTTAGTTCCATGCAACTGTCTAGCAACACACTACGGGCGAACGAAATCGCCCTGCAGGTTGTTAGTCAGAATATTGCCAACTCGAATACTCCCGGGTACATCCGGGAGGAGGTGCAATTTGCACCTGCGCCGACTCAGCGATTGGGTGGTTTACTGCTGGGTATGGGTGTACGCGTGGAAGCCGTGGTGCAGAAGATTGACAAGTTTCTGGAACAGCGTCTTAACAGTGCTGTGAGCGAACAAAGCAGTGCGGAAACGATCGAGCAAGGTTATGCGCAGTTGGAAAGCATCATCGGCGAACTTGGCGATACGGATCTCAGCACCTCGATGAACAATTTCTTTTCCAGTATTTCCGAGATTCTCAATCAGCCGGAGAGTT
>JAFGTN010000778.1 GCA_016934075.1 Pirellulales bacterium | reverse complement strand
CCAGAAAAACAGCTCGACCGTGTAGTCGTTGACCAAGTCAAGCTGCGATTTCATCCGCCCGCCCGCAAACTGCACGGCTCTGGGCTTCTGGCCGTCGGCGCGCAGGTCGTTCCGGTCGGGGCCGTCCAGGTAAAAGGCGTAGCCAGCCGCGTAGGTGCCGTGATTGCCATTACCCGAGGCGTCGAGCGCCCGGTTGCCTTCGATTTCACCCAGGCGCCAATATGCGACCGGTTTGGCGGCGAGAATCCGCTTAGCGAACGGCCCCTCCGATAAAACAATCTTGCGACGGCGTCTGCCGGTTAGCTCCTCGAACATCTCCAGGAGATTATCCACGAAGATGGTCTCGGTGTCTTGTTGCGTTACGGTGTGCCGGGCGGGCCAGCAGTTGTAGCCGCCCAACGGGCGGACCTCGGGCGGCGGAATGTATCCAATGGAACCGTTTGCCAGCTCGATGTTGAACATGTCGTCCAAGGGGCATTGCTGCTTGAGCTTCAGGCCGGTGATGCCATACACCTCGGCCGGAAGGGCCGCGATGCCCAAGTCGCCGATTCGGATGGCCTGGAGCTTAGCCTCCTTCTGGCGAAGATCCCTTAGGAGCATGATTTCACGGGCATAGACCTCGGGCCTTGTTCGTGGATCGCGTCCCTTCATTTGGGCGAACATTTTTTCTGCCCAGTCCTGGTGTTGCTTGTCGGGCTGCTGCAACTTGATAGTCAGCCGCCGTTGTGCTATCGCCAGCGGCACCGAGTCACGGAACTCGATTCTCTTGTAGGCACGCAGAGCGGCATCGGCAACCTTCTCCGCGTACTGCTGCCGCGAGATCGACTTGCGGGGATTCGCATAGTCTTGCCACTGCTGGTCGCCACTGGTGCCCTGCGACATCATGGCGATGAACGACTCGTCTCCCTCGGCCAGAGTCTTGGAAATGATCCTCGAGAAATCGCCGTAGTAGTCGGCCGAAATCGGCTTGGCTCCGAAGTAGTGCATTGAATAGTTGGCCAACAGGGCCATGGGCTTGCCCTCGGTGGTCTGCACCGCCAGGACCGAAACTTCGGGATCGGCCGGGCCGCAAGGACCAATGTACTGCTGGTTTTGATAGCCCGGATGCATCATCGCGCGGACGTTCCGCCGGCCAGTCGGATCGATGTCTATGCAATCGGGGCGGCGGATAAAAACGCGGCAGTGTGTGCCCTCCGGATAATCCTCGCCCGACCAACCGATCCTGGCGGGTCGAAGGTTTGCCGCCGCCTCCTCGATGCATTCGACCAACTTGCCGGGCAGATACTCGCTGTACACGGGATCGGCCTCGGTGCCCAACCCACCAGAGGTCGATCCGCCCGCGTGCGTGTGCGTCGCCGAAATCATCATGTTTTCGGCGGGAATGCCGGTCGACTTCGCCGCCGCCGCTTTCACTTTCTTATCAATCTGATGTGGGATGGTAAGCGTGTCGGCGACCATGAGAACCAGCTTGGTCTTGCCGTTGTCAAGTACGAGACATCTGGCAAAGAGAGGATCACTGACTTGATCGGCCGACCGGCTTAAGAAGCCACCACATACCAGCACGGGGAACTTTTGAGGCGTAATCTCTACCCGCGCTGTACCCGCACGCAGCTTCCCGCTCTGGGCCGATTCAGCGGCCCGGGCGATTGCCGACGGCAAGATACCTCCCAGACAACCCAGCCCGGCAACAGACGTTTGACGGAGAAATTCACGACGATTGGTTAGATGGTTCATGGCGGGATTCCTTGTGAGGGGTAACCTCATTCTAATGGTGTCCAACTGATGATGTCAACATGCCTTCCTTTAACGGTACGAGTGATCTCGCGATGACCTCTATGGCTTATCTACCAAATCGTAAACCCGCACGTAGTCGACCAGAAACTCATCGGGCAGTTTGGCTTTTTTGATATCGCCGCCCCACTTGCCCACCTCGTCGGAGAGTTTGATGAACAGCGGCACCTGACAAACGCCGCCCGCCTTGGTCCGCCAGGTTTCCTTGCCGTCGATGTAGAAGATGTACTCGTCTTTGGTCCAGAGTAATGCAAAGGTGTGAAATCCCTTCATGATGCCGGGCGTGCGGGAAATGTGGGTGGCCGCCTTGTGATGTTTGCCGTATCCGTCCCAGTGCAGGGCGTGGCAGACGCGACCGTCGAGCGAGAACTTTTCCATGATATCGATTTCGGTGCCGTCGCGGCCTTCATCACCGATCTTGCCTACGCCGCTGCCCATCAGCCAGAAAGCGGGCCAGTGGCCCGGTTGATCGTGCAGGCGGATGCGGGCAACGTAGTAACCGAAGGCGTGTTCGAATTTTCCCCGGGTTCGCACGCAACCGTCGATATAGCGGTCGCCTTCTTTGAAAGTGCTGATTTTCAAGTTGCCGCTTCCGTCGAGCGATATGGCCTTGCGCATCCAGAAGGCGTCGCGACGCGGCGCGTCGGGTGGGATTTCCCATTTGCTTTCGTCCAGCTTTTTGCCATCGAATTCGTCGTGCCAGACGAGTTTCCACTGTTTGCCTGGTGGAGGAGCGGGCAAAATGTCTTTGTGTTTACCGGAAGATTTGGCTTCCTCGGCGAAGGAAAAAGAAACGCCAAGTACGGCGACGGTTACGACCAGCGCAAGGCGAAGGATGGTATAGTGAGTATTCAATGTAGAACTCCGGGTAGGGTGAACGGGGAAGGATATCTTAAAACGCTTTTTGGTTTGGAATAGTGTTTGGGTGGCACTGGCTGCTTACTTGAGGGTGTTTGAGTAATTGCCCATTATACCATCTACAACTCGACCAAACCACACTCGAATTGCTCATGGCAAAAAATAATTGCTTGCCTCTGAATAAATCAGAGCGAAAACATTCTTGATCACGAAAACGCGAAAGTGCGAAAATAACATGAGGCTAAATAACGATGATTGGCTAAAAAAGTGCTTCAGGGAATTTAATGGATGAATATTGCATCGTCGTGCTACGCACGAAGGTTTTTAAGGCATGGGCTAACAAAAGTATGAAAAAGAAGCTCCTCGGACCATAGAATATCTGAAGAGCATTGACAGATATATTCTTCCGTCAGCATCCGGTAATTTCTTGGTAGGTTGCTTCCCAGCCGCTGCGCCCCGCTCCGCGGCGAGATGTTTGCAAAGAAACTTGTTTGGGGGAAGTTCCTTGGGGAGCAGTACCTACCTTTGCTTCACCAAACCATGGCATTATCACCCTGTAGTTTGGCTTGAGTCAATATACTTTTGTTAGCCATGCCTTAAAAAACCTCTTGCCGAAGGCAAGTTGACATCATTTTCACCCACTATATTCTGTGAAGAACCAAATTAATAAAGTAGCCGGCCCCTCTACAATGCACGTTCAATAGTAAACATATGAGACTCATGACAGTCGGTACAGACTTTGCGTTTTGTTTTTTCCTTTGGCGGCGACTGGACGGGTTTCTCGTCGAGTCGCGAGCACTCATGGCAGACTTCACACAAACGGTTTATATCCTTTCGGGCGAAAACTTCGTCCGGCTTGATATCGTTGTTCTCGTCGGATACGTGGCCATCGCTGGAACCGTGGCATTTCTTGCATCCGATTTTCTCTTTGAAATGTAAACTGCCCACAAAATCGTCCGCCACATCGATGTGACATGTGTCACAGCCGCCTAAGATCTCTTTGGTCTGGGAGTCGATATCCTCGGGAGCAGCAAATTGATCGAGATAGTCCAAAGGATTCGATTGGGGAGGGGATTCGTTGCTGGGCGAGGCGGTCGGCAAAGGATCTGATAGGGCACTCGCGGTGGAGTCCTGCGTTTGCGATTTGTCGGGCAAAGTGGGTGTACGATGCTGGCACGATATATAGAGCACGGCGATTGCCACCGCGAGCCCGAAGCGGCAAACCGCATTACGCATAGCGCCATCCCCTCTCCAGCCAATTTATGCCCGAGATTCAACAGATATCCTAACGCCTCTTTGAGTATCCGCCTTTTTCATGTACGCCTCCGTGACATCCGTGAGGCATCCGGCCGACCTGGGATGGGTCTCACGTAGTCGCGCAATGTG
>JAFGTN010000777.1 GCA_016934075.1 Pirellulales bacterium | reverse complement strand
TAAAGCCGATCGCCATCGACCGTCGGCGTGCAACCCGGCCCTTCTTTTCCCTGCGGCATTCCCTCTGTTTGAGCCGGCCCAAGACGCATCGCCCACAGTTCCTTGCCATCCATTTCGGACAGACACCAAACGACTTCGTCGTTACCGCGATTGCTCATGCCGTAGATTCGCCCGTCGGCGATGGACGGAGCACTATAGCCGCCGCCCAACCCCTTAATCCTCCAGGCGAGCGGCGGACCTTCCTTCGTCCATTCCTTAAGCAGTCCGCGTTCCTTCGAAACCGCATTTCGGTCGGGACCCTGCCACTGTGGCCAGTCGAAAGACTCTGGTGATTCGGCCAAGACTTCCGCGCCGAACAGGAATAGCGCGAGACAGCAAGCAATGCGTTTCATCGGAAAATCTCCTTTTTCACTGGACTTATGCAAAAGTCCGGCTATTTCTTTCCTTCCACGCGATCGGTGATCGGGAACATGGTGATGTGGAATTTGGTGCAGTTGTAGGGGACCAGGGTTATCTTGGCCTCTTTTCCGTCCGTAACGGGTTTTGCCGGCATCGGTTGCATTTGGGTCGGTGACCAGTCGAATTGCCTGGCGTCTACCACGAGTTTGATGGGAGCGTCCAGCGTCCAATTCCAGGGGCTCTTCATTTTCCGGCGGACCACCTTAATATGACTTTGAGCCTCATCGGGAGCCACATCCAAGGCGTAGTTCCACTGCGCATCCGCGGCAGGTTCGTTGAGCGTTTTTTCGGCGATCGGTAGTGCAAACAACAAGGGGCCGTAGGTCACATAGGCAAAGGGGGACGAAATGTCCGAACGTGTCGCCAGACGACGGTGATGGTAGTTTGCCTCTTTTCTACGCGGGATAACGGGGAACGGTGTCTCATGCCCCATGACCACTTTGGTTTGCATGGGGAAGGTGAGGCGGATCGTATCCGCCAAGCTCCATTTTCTTTTCAGCCAAACAAATCCTTGCTTGTCCGGCGAGATCGCAACCGCCTGGCCGTTGATCGAAACTTTCGGGGAGGCACACCACCCGGGCATGCGGAGGCCGACGGCGAAATCCGTCTCTTTTTCCGGGCTAACCTTCATTGTGATCGATTCTTCGAAGGGGTATTCGGTCTCGGTCCGGATTTGCAAGGGGACACCTTTGACCGTTGTATTCAAGGTGCACGGCCCGTAGACCATGGCCACGGGAGAGCCGTCGCGAGCGGTCATCCACATGTGTTCGATGTAGTTGGGGATAATGCGATTGCAGTTGCCGACACAACAGAGCGTACCGCCAAGCGCCGAGTAGGTGTGCGTGCAGTATCGGGGAAGCTCGCCGGGCAACACGCCATCCGCGGGTTTCTCGATATTGGCGGTGCGGTTGGGAACCTGGTAGTACGCCAGAAGTTTGCAATCGCGACTAAAGGGTACCGGTCCGGCATTGAATAAGATGTCTTCCATGCGGTCGGCATATTGGGCCTTGCCCGCGATCCGAAGCAGCCAATAATAGGTCCAACCTCCGCAGGCGACATTGCAGGTTTCGACGTATCGCGTGGAACCGATCCCGGAGTGATATTCCTCGCCGGAAGTCAGTCCCATCGGCAATCCGTGCTTTTCGTATTTCGAGTCCAGCAGCCGCCCGGTGGCGTCGAACATTCGTTTGTCGCCGGTGACTTGATAGAGCAGGGCCGGGACGCGGGCGTTTTCGTAGAAGATCACGTTGTGGCCGTCGAGTTCCTTGTCGTTGAGCCAATTGTCCACCAGGTCGGCAGTAGCTTTGCGGTCGGCAAAAGCTTGGATGTTTTTTAAGATCTGAGGGTCGCCGCTCATGAGATAGGTATCGATCATAGGATCGAGGTTAACCGCGCCGGACACCCTATGAAACGGAACTTTGTTCATATCGGGCAGAGGGAAGTTGCGGTAGACCTTCACCAGGGCGTGGAGGATCCGTTTGTCGCCGGTTGCCTGATAGTAGGCGACCAAGGCACGGCCCATGTGGGAACAGCCCCAGTTGTTGAAGTAGTCATCCAGCGCCGACTTCGGCATCCAGTGGATCATCGAGTCGCCTTTGCTCTTATTGATGCCTTCCACGACCGGGTCCAAGCGGGACTTGGCTTTTTGGATGAGCGTCTCATCATCGAGGATATAGGCCAGGCGCACCAGGCCGTCGAGCCAGTAGGCGCATTGTTCCACGGGCCAACCCATACCGTGCGGCTTGACACCGACCCCCTTGAAATCCTCGCCCGTCCATCCTTTTTCAAAAACGGCCGTTCGGGTGTCAAGATCACCGGTAATCCCGCCGGCAGCCGCCTTGGCCCAGTCCAACAACCAGCCTTCCGGACGTACCGCTCCCGGCGGCAATGGTTTGTAGGAGTAGAGCAATTCCTGCTCGCCCGCAAGGATCGAATGAGACGCGAACACCAGTAGAATTGAGCATGCGGTTAAAATTGCTTTGTTCATGTTGCTTGATGCTCCTAATATCAAAGTTGTTTGATATTTGAATATCCATCGAAACGATTTATGCATTCCATACCGCACACTATGTCTTATTCTATAATTCGTCTACCTGATCTTCAATCCCATCGGATACCCGAGCCCAACAGCATCAGCACGCAGGTCGTCAGCAGCGTTAGCGTTACCGGCTCTGATTTGGCCTGGCTCGGCGTGCCGAGAAAAATAATCCCGCCAAGCACAATCCCAACAACCTGACAAGGGTCGATGGTTCGGGGATGGCCAGTTGCACGGGCATGCCCGAGATCTGAACGTACATGGTGGATACCAGATCGCCCTCGATGTACTTACCCGCATCGGCGTCCCAGAGCATTTGCCCCGGCAGCACCACATCAAAGGTCATGTACAGGTACGCGCTGGGGAAGATGGACCAGAAGTCCGGCGGGATCGTGCCGTGCGGAAGATTCAGATGCAGATCGTCTTCAAGCACAGTATCTTCAAGCATATTCTCACCGGTGTCGAATGATTCGATGACTTGCTTCATCCATGCGTCGTAGTTGCCAATAGCAAATTTTAAAGTCTTTCCTGCCTCAAGCACTGCGGGCTCATTGGAGATCACTTCGTCAAATGGCCCCGTGAGCGTGCCGAAAGTGGTCAGAAACTCGTCCTGATACTGCGGGGTCATGGACTCCATATCGATCATGTAGGGCATGGCTCGCAGCCGGAGGTTCTTGATGGTCAGGTCTTCCTGGCCGTGGTTTGTCAGCGGGAGGCTGAAGCTGCCGTTGGCTTCCAGGGTTCCGGCGGTGCAGGAGACCATCGGCAGATTGAGTGCGATCGGCTGACCTTCGCTATCGTAGGGCACGACGGAGCCGAACACAAAGTCCGCATTTTGACCGAACGC
>JAFGTN010000776.1 GCA_016934075.1 Pirellulales bacterium | reverse complement strand
GCGTATGGGGTCCCATGGCGGTGGGCGATCGTTTGATTTTGGCCACCGATGGCGACAAGCTGCAGTGTTTCGATGCCGCCGGCAAGATGCTTTGGAATAATCCCCTCTTGCATGGGCAGTTGGCCGGGAAACCATTAGCGTTGGGAGGAGATATAATCTTCGCTTCGATCGGTGGAGTCGTTTGGCGAGTGGATGCCGCCTCGGGCAAGGAACTAGCCAAATTCGAAACCCGATGTCCGCTGGCCGCCGGAGCGGTGCTCTTGGGCGAGCGGCTGCTGCTATCGGGCCCAGACGGTACTCTCTTCCTTGTCGATCAACCTAAGTAACCGTCAATATTCATGCATATCCATAAACCTATTAATGCCGATGTAACCAATGATCCTTGTGCAGACGCAAATGCGCCTGTACCAGGCGGATTTGCTGGATTTTCTTCCGCAGCAAGGTTCATTGACAATGCAGGAGTCAATAAAATATCGATTTCCGCACTGGTAGCGGCACTGGTCTTGGCCATGTTCGCGGGTTCTACCGTGGTACTGGCTCAGAATGTGCCCAAACCGGCAGCGAACCCGACAGCCCTGAAACCGGCCGAGACTCCTTCAACCGCACAGTCTCAAAAGCCGGCTGCTCCAGTGCCCAAGACTCCCGGCGCGGGGCCGGGTGATGCTCCGGCCTCAACTCCGGGTGATGTGCCGGCCGATGCCACTTCCGGTGAGGAAACCGAAAAGGCCGAAGAGCCGCCGGTCGACTTGGGCCCATTGTACGAGCAGGAACCCTACGACCTGATTACACTCAGCGCAACCCATAAGAGCAAGGTGCTGAAAGTCGAACCGCTGGATTTTCCCAACCGCCGCGTGCCCGAAAAAATGCGTCCTTCGCGCGAGCTCAAAATTCGGCTCTGGGAAGATCCCGAGACGCTTTACGAAGTGCGCTGGGGTGCTATCGCCAAGATCGATCTATTCGAGCAGTTGATATTGAAGAAGGCCATTGAATTGATGAACGAAGGTAAGAGCGACGAGGCCTTCGACTATTTCACTTACTTGAAAACCAACGATCCTACACTGCCGGGCCTGGACGCCGCCCTACAGGATTTTCTCTATAAAGAAGCCATCAAAAAACACTCTAATCAACAATATCGCGGCGCCCTGGCCATGCTCCGCGAGTTATATCACCTTAACCCACAGCATCCTAAAGTGGCCATGGCCCTGGGTGTGGCCACTAACAAACTGATCGAACAATACGTGGCCAAAAAAGATTATGCTTCGGCCCGAACGCTGGTGGACTCGCTGGCGCGAAACTTCCCGGAACATGCAATCGTACTCAAGTGGACGGGCAGACTGAAAGGCGAAGCAGAGGCACTGCTTAAAACAAGTCGAGAGGCCTTTGATGCCGGCGACTTTCGCGAGGCCGACCGCGCCGGGCGGAAAATCATGCGCATCTGGCCGGACTTGCCGGGCGCAAAAGAACTCATTGCCGCGATCAATAATAAATATCCGCGAATCGTAGTGGGCGTGAATATGCCTACCCCTCTCGATCCTTTCGACGGTAATTGCAATGCCCTTTCGGCAGACTGGGCTACTCGCCGTAGCGGGCGGCTATTCAATCGGACATTGACCGAGTATGAAGGAACGGGGCCCGAAGGCGGCATCTACGCCTGCCCGGTGGGTGACATGGAAGTTTCGGAGTTGGAACGCAGCATCACTTTACAACTCAAACCGGATATCCGCTGGTTCACGGCCGTGGTGGGCGCAAAGAATTCCTTTCCTCCCGAGCGGGCCGGTACGCTGACCGGCGTCGATGTAGCCCGGCGACTTTTGACCATGACCGATCCCGGTAGTCCGGCCTACTCGCCCACCTGGGCGGGATTGTTCGGCTCAGTATCGGTCACCGACGTCTATAACGTACGGATCGATCTAACCCGCGCGAATGTGCGTCCCAGCGCATTGTTACAGACCGTGCTGCCGCCGTATTCGACCGGAAAAGCTTCTCCCGAACGACTCAATCTCTGCAATGGTCCTTTCAGTTTAGTCGAACGCCAGAAAGATGAAGCCGTCTTCGTGGCCAATAAAAACTACTTCGCCGCGGAAAAAGGACAACCCCGGGAAATTGCCGAGAGGGTTTTCGAAAACGACCGCGAGATGGTGCGCGCGCTGGGCGACGGGCGGATCAAACTGATCGATCGCGTAAATCCTTGGGATTTGAACAAAGTTCGTTCGCTCAAGGGCATCGAAGTGCGTCCCTACGCCGTTCCCTTGGTTCACTGTCTGATTCCCAACGTGAAGAAACCGTTGCTTTCGCAGCGTACCTTCCGCCGCGCGTTGATCTACGGGATCAACCGCGAAACGATCCTCGATCATCTTCTCGGCGGCGTGAAGTTAGCCGGATCGGGACTTATCAGTGGGCCGTTTCTGCGTGGTGAATCATACGACGATCCATTGGGCTATGCCTACGATACGACGATCGAACCGCGTCCTTATGAACCCCACCTGGCAATCGCTCTGGCCGGCGTAGCCGTAGATTTGTTAGCCGCGGCGAAAGCACAAGCCAAAAAGGCTGCCGATGCCGAAAAGACTAAAAAGGCCGATAAGAAACCCCCGGAAGACCAACAGCCTCAAGAACATCCGGATAAAAAAGACACGAAAAAAAACACGAATAATACCGAAATCAAAATTATTGCTAAACTCGTGCTGGCCTATCCGCCCAACGAGGTCGCACGGGTTGCCTGTACGCATATCAAGCAGCAACTTAAGCTTGTGGGAATCGAGATCACCTTGCGGGAACTTCAGCCCGGTTGCGTGGAGTTGGTTCCGCAAGACGTCGATCTGCTCTACGCCGAATTGCCCATGTGGGAGCCGGTCGTGGATGCACGGGAACTGCTGAGCGAGAACGGACCGGCGCGCGGCGCCAGTAAGTACATGGATTTGGCGCTGAGACAACTTGACCTGGCAACCGATTGGCGCCAGGTTCGCTCCAAGCTGCGGCAGATCCATCGAATCGCCTACAATGACGTAGCCGTAATACCTTTGTGGCAACTGACCGACCATTTTGCGTATAGTCGAAGTCTGCAAGGCATCGGCGAACGACCTGTGGTGCTTTATCAGAACGTCGAGCAATGGCACGTCGTACCCGATCAACGGCCGGCCAAATAACATGTCGGGCGCGTCCGAGACATACCATATAATTCCATTTGATTGCAATGTTACTTAAATATAAACTCGCGACAATTTGCCTCTTTTGCGTTATGCTGTCGGTGGTTTTTCCCCCAACGGCATCGGCGCAATCGGTTTGGGAACTGACGCCCTATAAAATTCGGCTGATAGTGGCCATGCAGCCCACGGCCGGGCTGGATTCGCGACTACAGGCCGACCTGGAAGCAGCCCTGCTGGGCCGTTTCGAAACAGTGATAGGAGCCGCTTGGGATGTTTCGACCGAAACGGCCTCGCCCCAGTTGCGACACCAGATTGTCGGTGACATCGCCGCGGTCACGGCCGAGTTGTTACCCAAAGACCACGACGAGTTCGACAAGATCATGCTCCTGGCTGTAACCACCGGCCCTATGGGATATCGAGTGGCGGCTCGCGAGTTCGATGTTCGCACACAGGTTTTCGGCTTGGTTGCTGAGCAAGACGTTGCGCAATCGGCAAAACTATGCTCCGCGGCTTTCGACGCCGTTTGGCGGGCATTCGCGCCTCTGGCAACTATCACATCGTCCAAAGGCAAAGATGTCGACTTGCGCCTGCGGGCGGGCGGACTTTCCATGCGCGATAAGACACTCAAAGCTTTGCGCATGGGTGAAGTCTTTCGTCCCATAGTGCGCTACCTCGACCGTGAAGGCAAGATCCGCCGTGTGATGGAGGTGCCCTGGACTTTTTTGGTGGTCGACAAGATCGGCGAGAGGGGATTCCATTGCAAATTGCATTCGGCCATGTACAGCCCGCTGTCGGGCCGTCGCCGCGGGCGCGTGGAACAGTTGGCACTGGCGGTTCGGCCGGCCGGTAAATCCACGAGTCTGACGCTTAAGGCGCGCATCGAGCCCAAACAGTTGCTTTGCGGATACGACGTATTGGCCCGTTTGCCCGATGAGGAAAAGACAACTCCCGTGGGGCGAACAGACTCGAAAGGAACAGTCGAGATTCCCGCCACCGGGCAAATTTTGCGCGTTCTGGAGGTAAGGCGCGGCGGCGTACTCTTGGCGCGGTTACCTATCGTGGCCGGATTGAGTCCCAGCCTCACGGCCGAAGTACCCGGTGTCGACGAACGTCTTGAGATCGAAGGCTTTGTCACCGGTATGCAGGAAAGACTTATCGATATTGTTACGCGCCGCGAGGTGCTCATCGCTCGCGCGCGAAGGCATATTGACGCCGCCGATTGGAAGGAAGCCGACGCTTGCATTAAAGAACTGCGCTCACTCCAAACCCGCGCGGAATTCTCTCGCGCGCTTGAGCAACAGCAAGAAAAAGTTGATGTCAAGGACAACTGGACGAAAAAGAAAATCGATACACTCTTTCTCGATACCAGAAAACTGCTCGACAAGTTCCTCGGTCCCGAAGCGATCGAAAAAATCGCGATTGAAGTTACTCAAGCTAAAGCCGAAAACCGTCCGGCCAAATCGCAAACTCCCAAACCGGCGGCCGCGCCGGGGGCGAAACCTGCCGGTGAAAAATCGCAAGCCGCGGGTAGCAAGCCGGCGGCCGTGGAGGCGAAACCGGCCGAAAAAGCCGCGATACCGGCGGCTGATACCGGCGGCAGCAAGGACGTCGGCTCAAGCGACCCGTTTGACTGATTTGACCGCGTTTTTTGATCTTTTCGCAAAGCACTAGCGACTTTGACCCTCCGTGCGGGTGGATTGGGCCTCTTATAGTGCATTTGCGAGCTGAAATCAGCCGTCAAATCTTTACTACCTTCGCTTGTTGGGTTAACCTCTAAGTAGTCCCCGCCCCGCATATTTCCTCCCCCCCGGAGTAGGTTCCGTGATTACTTTTACTCCAGCCTTGCCCCATATGAATCTAATTCGCCGGATTGTTGTCGCTTTAGCGATATTGTTTTGCCTTGGTGAAACACCATTCAATGAGGCCCATGCGGCCGATGCACCGGCGGCTGAGAAGCCGGCCGAAGCAAAGCCACCGGCAGCAAAACCCGCGGCCGAGACACCCGCGGCTGCCGCGCAACCGGCTACACCTCCGGCACCCGCGAATCCACCAGCGGCTCCCGCCGCAAAGCCTGCCACGCCTCCGGCCCCTGCAAATCCACCGGCGGCTCCCGTCGCAAAACCAGCCACACCTCCGGCGGTGGCCAAACCTGCTGCAAAGCCTGATGCAAAACCGGTGAAACAGCCGAAAGCCAAAGAGAAAAAAGAGCCGCGGCTGCGATTCAATTTTCGCTTCCAGGCATGGGCCGACGTATTGGACTGGTTCGCCAAGCAGGCCGACCTGGCCTTGGTACTCGATGCGCCCGTACCTGGCACGTTCAACTACACGGACACCAACGAGTACACGCCCACCGAGGCCATCGACTTGCTCAACGGCGTGCTTTTGACGAAGGGCTACACGCTCATCCGCCGGGACCGTATGCTGATGGTCGTCAACCTTCAAGACGGTATACCCGAAGGCATGGTACCACGGGTGACCGTCGAAGACTTGAGCAAGCGTGGTCGGTTCGAGATCGTGAGCGTGCTTTTGCCTTTGAATAATCGCAACGTAGAGGAGGTCAACAAAGAAATAACGCCTCTCTTGGGTCCTTACGGTAAATCGGTGCCCTTGGCCAAGACCGGTCAACTCCTGGTGACTGACACGGCCGGCATTTTGCAGGCGGTCGATGCGATGATCAAGTCTATGCCCGAACAAGCCAAGCCGCCGGCGCAACCCAAGCCGCCCGCACAGGCCAAACCGGCTCCTCCGGCACTGGTCGTCTATCCTGTCAAGTCGGCCGACCCACAGGTAGCAGTGGAGGTGCTCAAAGCGCTATTGCCCGAAGCCAAGATCGTTCTCGATCCCAAGGCCGCGCAGATCAACGTTTTCGCCGTGCCCGATCATCAGGCTGTGGCGAAATCGGTTATCGAACAAATGCAGGCTAACAATCCGCCGGAAAAAATGCCGCGGTTGGAAGTCTATAACCTGAAAAAGGACGCTGTCGGCAAACGTACCAAGCAGATTGTCAACACGCTGCAAGTTATCGCTCCCGATGCCCGCATCACCAGCGACATCAAGACCGGCAAGCTGGTCGTATGGGCTACGCCCGAGCAGCATGCCATGATCATCGCCACCTTGGAGAAACTCCATGAAGGTTCGTCGCCGGCCGACACGGTTCAGATCGAAGTCCACCGCTTGACCACGGTCGAGCCGGAAAATGCGCTGGCCCTGCTCAAAAAGCTTATGCCTGATGCCCAGTTCGCCGTCGACGCGAACAGCCGCAGCCTGATCGCCATCGCCTTGCCGGAGGAACAGGCGGCCATTCGCACCACGTTGGCCGAATTGCAGGGTGACACTTCCAAGAGTGCGGGAGATCGCCGCTTGAAAAGCTATCGTCTCTCCAAACCGGCCGCTCCCACGTTGGTGAACGGTCTGCGGATACTGGCTCCAGCCGCTCAAATCAGCATCGACCCAGGCGGCCAATTGCTAACCGTGGTAGCGTCGGAGACCGATCAGAAAGCCATCGAAGCGGCCGTTACGCAAATCGAAGAGCCGGTCGCCAATCGCCAGTTGGAAGTCTATCCGCTGGATGATCTCACGCCCGACTCGACCATGCAACTGCTGCGCACCCTGGTACCGCGGACTGAACTGAGCTTCGACGCGCAGACGCAAAATCTCGTTGTGCTGGGCACTGCCGCGGACCAGAAGACCATCCAAGCCACCCTTAAACAATTACGCACCGAACAACAGACCTCGGGCGATGCCCAGTTGCTTTTTTATCCGCTCAAACAGGCTCCGCCGCCGACTCTCATCACCGGGCTGAGTCAATTGGTTCCCAAGGCCACGATCACCCTGGAAGCCGGCGGAAAGCGGTTGATGGTAGTGGCCAAGGCGGCCGATCACGCCAAAATCGCCGCGATCCTCAAACGGCTGGCTGAAAATGTACCATCGCAAACGTTGCGTTTCGAAGTTTATGCAATCGGTGGAACCCAAGCTGCCTCATTGCTGTCCACGTTGCAACCGCTGGTGCCGGAAGCCAAGCTTTCGGTCGATCCTAAAACCAACCGTCTCTTGGTTTGGGCCAATGAGGCTGACCATAATGTCTTGAAGACCGCCGTGGGACGATTGGAAAAAGGTCGCCTGGGCCAAGACTCTCGCAAAATGGAAATTCACAAGCTCAAGAAGGCCGATCCACAGACCGTTTTGAGCTTGATGCAAACCATCGTGCCGGAGGCCACATTGTCGATCGACGTGCCTACTCGCAGCCTTGCCGCCTTGGCCACGCCCGCGGAACAGGAAACCATCCGCCGCGCCCTCGAACGCCTGGAATCCAGTCACTATGATGATTCACCCGTGCTGCGATTCCACGAACTGCTGCAGACGCCCCCGGCGAACCTGGTAACGGGCCTCGCGCAAATGTTTCCCGAAGCGAAAATCACACTCGATGGCAAGAGGCTGATGATCATTGCCGACGAGGAACTGCAGAACCGGATCAAAGCCGCCATCATGCGGATCGAAGATACGATACCTATCGCCGAACCCAAAAAACTGGCCACATATTCGGTCACGCCTGCCGAGAAGGCGCGTTTCACGGCCATTATACCCACGCTCACGGTCGAAATGCCGGGCATCTCGATGGTGACCGACTCCGAGCCCGGTGTGTTGACTATCTGGGCGACGCCTACCCAACATGTATTATTGGCCGACATCATCAAGCAACTCAAACTCGACGTGCCCGAGGATCGCAAACATAGTTTCGTGGGATACACCATAGCCAACGCCGATCCGGCAGTGGTTTTGCAGACCCTAACGGGCCTATTGCCCAACGCGAAACTCTCGGTCGATCCGCGGGCCAAGCGGCTGCTGGCATGGTGTTCGTCGGAAGACCACGAAAAAATCAAACAGGCTTTGGAGCAGATGGATTCCGGCAAGCCGGAAGACGCCCGGGACCAGTTGATGGTTTATCCCATACAAGACACCGATCCAACCGTGGCGATGAAAGTGCTCGCGCAAACTTTGCCCGACGTGACATTCCATAGCGACACCACTGCCGGTACGATCATCGCCAGGGCTCGCAAGTCGGATCACAAGCTCATTGCCGAGACTCTCAAGGCCTTGCAGGCCTCAGAGGATTCTGGCCAGAAGCAAGTGCTCGAGGTCTATCCGACGGGCGAAAGCGACCCGGCAACCGTTGTCAGTTCGCTTACCGGTATCGTGCCCAAGGCGAAACTTGTGGCCGATCCCAGCCGTGGTCGCATTTCGGCCTGGGCTTCTTCGAAAGATCAAGCCACGATACGTCAGGCGGTGGAAAAGCTGGCCAAGGCCGAAGACGCCAAAACAGCTCCCACGGTGGCTACTTATCGCCTGGGGAGGCTCAAGTCCGCATCCACGATAAAGATGTTACGTAGTATTGTTCCGCAAGCACAGATTGCCGTCGGCGCCGATTTACGTCAAATAATAGTTTGGGCACGACCGTCCGATCAGCAGCGAATCAAGCAAACCTTCGAGCGCATGAAAACCAACGGTACGGATGAAGACCAGGCCAAGGTGGTCGTCTATCCGCTCGAATCCACCCCGTCGGCAACGGCCACGCAAGTTATTGCCCAGGCTGCGCCAGACGCCATCGTCGCCCCTGGTTCCGATCCCAGCCAATTGGTGGTTTGGGCGTTAGCTGACGAGCACGATAAAATCAAAACCGTGCTCGATCAACTGGCTGAAGGCAATCCGCCCACCGAACTCAAAACCTACACGCTCGAGTCGGTAACCTCGACCATCGCCATCCCCGTCATTACGCAAACGGCCCCGCAAGCCACGATCAATCCCGGCAGCGATCCGCAGCAACTTATTATCAGAGCCCGTCCGGCCGAGCATGCAAAGATCGC
>JAFGTN010000775.1 GCA_016934075.1 Pirellulales bacterium | reverse complement strand
ATAATTTGCCGGCTGCGCCGCCAATTTATATCTAAGTGCCCTTGACTCGCAATTTTGCAAAAGTCCAGTTCTTAACACACTAAACATCTAACGGACACGGATAACATGGAACAAGACAAATTCGTAAGAAACTATCTCAACGGCCTGGGCAGCCTGCTGCCGAAACTCGACGACGCGGCCATCACCAAGGCTATTGAATGCCTGCGCGACGCGGCCCAACAGGGCAACACGATTTATATCTGCGGCAACGGAGGTAGCGCCTCGATCGCCTCGCAGATGGTCGTCGATATCGTCAAAGGCGCTTCGACCGGTCGCGAACCGCGTTTCAAAATGATCTGTCTCAACGACAGCATCAGCACAATCACGGCCTACGCCAACGACGTGGATTACGACTGCGTTTTCGTCGAACAGTTGAAGAATTTCGCCGGCGAAGGCGACGTACTGCTGGCAATCAGCGGCAGCGGCAACAGCGGCAACGTCTTGCGGGCTGTCGAATACGCCAACCAAGTCGGATGTAAGACGATCGGTCTCACAACCTCCGAGGGTGGAAAGCTCAAAGATATCTCGCAGCTCCCCCTAGTGGTCCCCTCCAGCCACATGGGCCACCTGGAGGACAGCTTCTTCATCATGACGCATGTCCTGTGTTATGCGTTTATCGAAAAAGTCTTTTAACCGTCTGCGAGTAAAAGGTCACATCGTGATTGGGAAGGCGAAGCTCCTGCTGAGCCGGGAATTGCTTGACGGCTCAACAGGAGCTTCGCCCTCCCGTGTCCCGGACACAGACGCTTGACCAGCCGCCTCGGGGCTGCCATACTAGGTGGATTGTTCCCCCAGTTATAGACTTCGCATGCCCGATTCCGATAGTCACATAGCAGTTAAAAACACCCCTCTTCAAAATGCGCCGGCCGTATCGCCCGCGGTCGTTGCCGCGTCCGTTGCGGTATTGGCCGCCGCTTGGTTTGCGGCCGGATCGGCTGGGCTGATGGGCGAAGCCTTGACACGCATCTTGAGCTGGACGGCTCTGGGCACCGCGGCCGTTTTGCTTCGTCCGACGGGGAAAACGCTGGCCATGCTGGGAGCAATCGTGGCGGTACTGATTGGCCTGCCGTTTGTGATTTCGGCCTTTCCCAGCGAAATATTGTCGTTGCCGGCTTACAACGTGTTGCTGGTCGTGTCCGTATCAAGCATTCTGGCCGCGGCGAGCGAAGGAATCGAACGCCGTGCATTGATGGCCTCAGCCGTGGCTGTCGCCGTTTTGGCCGTGTTTCGTATCGGTTGCGACTGTGTGCCTATGATTTGGCACACCGCCGACTTTTTGGGACATATATTGGGTACGCTGGTCGCGGCGGTCTATGGTCGAGAGCTGTGCGTGGGAAGCTCATTCGCCGGGCTGGATTTTCTCGTAACGATGGCCGCGTTTTCGACCGTTTGGCTGTGGTCGGGTGCCACTGCTGGCTTGGCCAGCAGTGCTGAAACCACGGTTGGACAAGCCAACCGTGGCACCCATCAGAATGACTACTGCAAAGCGATAAGACGAGTAATCTATGCCGTAGTCGCGATTCTGGTTGTGCAGTTCTTTTATTTATCCTTGCTTACGCATGCCGAAAATCTTATCGCGGCCTTGCCGGATCTTCCCCCACCGCCCTCGACCGATCCGGCCGAATATCGCCCACCCGACTGGAGTCTGGCGGTCGTCTTGCGAGGCATGATACCCTGGAACCTGCCACTGGTGGCGATGGTTGGTAACCTGCTGGTCGCTGCATGCATGTTACGTTGGGTCAGGATTCCTCAACAAGATAACAGCAAGCCAGTGTGGCACGACCCTGAGCGCAGCGAAGGGCGTGGCAAAGGGTGTAGTGAAAACCACCTTCAAGCAGAGAATCCACGCCCTTCGCTGCGCTCAGGGTCGTGCCACACAAGGTCTGCTCGCGAATATTTGTCGGTAATTTTAGTGTCCGCTTTGGCCGCGGTGGTACTGACGTGGGCAGTGTGTCCAAGCAATCTGAAAGAAAAGAAGGTTTTAGCCTATGCCGACTCGGACGTGTGGGCACTGCCCGAGCACGGCGGCCTCGACCTTTCCGCGGCCGATGGTTACGGTATGTTGGCACCTTTCGTGGCATCGCTTGGCGGAAAGTTTGCGGTTTCGCAATCGTTGAGCGAAACTGATCTGGAAGGGGCCGATGTTTTGATTATGATCGATCCGGCAAAGCCGTTGCACGAAGATGCGCTGGCACGCGTCCACAATTTTGTTCGCGGCGGCGGATCGCTTCTGCTGCTTGCCGGTCCGGCCGACCAGGACAGTCATGACCGGGCTACCGTCGACGCCATTCTCGAACCGATCGGCATGGGCGTGCGTTTCGACATGACTGTCACGAAAACACCCCATTGGCAAGACGCCGCCCGCGCATTTGTGCATCCGGCCACGATTGCCGTCAATCCTCGCCGTAACCAGTTCGCGCTCTATCTGGGCTCGTCGATCGCGCTTCACGGAGGAGGACAACCGATCCTGCTTGGCCGTTGGGGATGGTGCGAGCCGGGCAGCGATATGGCCACAACCGGCGTGTCCGCTTACGACCAAGGCGAAAAGCTGGGGGATATCGTGTTGGCTGCGGAACGCGGATTGGGTGACGGCACTATCGTGATTCTTTCGGACACCACTGGATT
>JAFGTN010000077.1 GCA_016934075.1 Pirellulales bacterium | reverse complement strand
CTTTCAGTTACAAAGTTCAAACCAAACTTTGACGAGGACTTCCACCTCGCCGATTCAATGCGCTCACAGGCGCACTAGTTCCGCCTTTAGGCGGCAATGCATTGCCAGGGTGGTGCTAAGATATCCCATATCCGCCTAAAGGCGGTACTACAAACAATACTCAAACAGTCGAGCTACTTACTTATTTTTTTTCTTCTGTTTTTTCGATTTCGCGATGAGGCCTTCCCAATACTTTGTGTCCGCGATTCTCTCTCGCCAGCGCGCGGCCCACAGATCGATGGCTCTCAAGCCGGCGAGTTCGCTGCCGACTTGCTCGAGTTGCTTCTCGATTCGCGGTCTGGCCTGGTCGAGAATCTTTCGGGCTTCGTCTTTTTTGCCTGCTCGAAGCTGGCGGAGTATGCGATTACTGAGTTTATCGAAGTCGTACTCTGGATAATCGAGCTTTGCCATCTTGCGGGCGTAGATTACCGTCTGACGCATTGGTTCGAGGTATACGCCTTGCAGTCGCATGGATTCCAGGCAACTTTCGCCGGGTGCCCCCGCTTGCAGGATTCTATACATTGCCCCCAACTTGTCGATCAGATCCAGGGCCTTCCGGCGATCGGAAACTTCCTTCAAACAGCAAGGCCAATTGCCTCCCGGTTTGTAGTAAAACCATTTTGTCATGTGGAACAGCGACTTCAGTTCTTCCAACGTATCGTCGAAGGCTTTGGCCGTGGCAACTTGCGAGGGACCGTAAACAAAACCATAGATCGCATTGCGGGTGGTCTCCCAGTCGTGCGCGGGCGGGTTCCATGCCCAAATTCCCGTCGCGGCCATGGTATATTCTTCCGGCCAACCATCACAGATACACCAGAGCATGACCGTGTCTGTGTATTTGTGGACCGCGGCGAGTTGCTCTTCGGTGGGATGGTGCCAACCTTTGCTGAGCGGTTGCATGTTCAAGTAACCGGGGCGCCTGTCTTCGAACAACGAACAAACCACGTTGCCGTTGTGCAGGAAACCGCCGCCGATTTCGACCAGGTTATGCCACCAGGCGGGCTTGGTGCGAATGCCCAATTTCGACGCCAAATCCACGTCCTCTTGACAAGGAACGCGGGTGAAGAACCATTTGGCGTTCTCGAAACCGGGAACCTTGAGGCAATTCCGCGTGAATGGACCATCTATGGTCTTATAGGTCGGCTCGTCCGGCGTGACGGCAATTCGATCTCCTGTGATGGAATGTTTTTTCCCCAACTCGATCACGCTTTTGACAATGGTAACAGGATCTTTGCCCACGCCGGAATCGTCATAAGAGAGCCATAGCCCGTCGACTCCCATGTCGATCAACTCGCCGGCAGTCCGGCAAACGGTTTGTGGCGTGCTTTGCGGTGACGAGCAGGAAACCGTGCCCCAGATGAACATGTCCCGCCGGCGTGCCTCTTCGATAAAGCGACTGATGCTGGGCCGGTCGAGGGCCACGCCGGGCGGAAGGCCCATGGAGGCCTTGCGGAAATTGAACTCGTATCGAGTGTTATGATCGTCGCCGTTGGGATTGTCGCGAACATCGGTGAAATTCAGACGCGACCAGGCGTAGGCGTCCATTGCGCCGGGCACCAAGTGATGCGACAGAACCGAATGCGGGCGGCCTCGCCAGGCGATGCTGGGCCAATCTCGCACCGATACCCTCGGCATCATCAGTTTGTCCCGTTGCTTGTGGATCAAGTCGAACAGGGCGAACTGGCCATAGATCACACCACGGGGATTTCCGGCGCCGACCAAAACGATATTGCGGCCAGGTTCGTCGATACACTCGATGACAAAGCCGTCAGGGCTCGGGCTCTTTTCGCTCAGTTCGATTCCAGCCGATTTGCAAAGCCGATCCAACCAGGCGTTTGTCGAACGTTGGCCCAACAAAAACACATGTTTCAAACCGGCCTCTTCGCTTTCCAGGCGAATCGGAATCACACGACGGAAGCGGCGATACATCAGCGTTTGCAAACGTTCGGCCGCGTAGAGTTCCGGTTTGCCGCATTTATCGCCCAACACGATAGCGATCTCGCGCGTAGAGCCGGGCAACTCCAACACTTTGCCCGAGTCTTTGTAGACTTTTGGAGTGGGTACGATGGGGCATTTTTTCATATCGGACGCCATGGCCGCAGCAACGCATAGCAGCAGAGACACACACAAGGTGCTGCCATATACTGCGACATTATTAATAGTAACTCGTGGGAATCGAATAAGTGTCATGTTTTCTCTTTCATTTATTGCTTGGCAATCGTCGCCCTGCTTGCTTGGCAAGTTTCCGCACCGCCTCGACTACGGTCGTTTGAGTCTCCGTAGTGAACCAGCCGATGTCCGGAGCAAAAAGTTCTATTACAAATACTCGGACGGGAACTTCCACGGGGCACGATACTCGGGAACTGACAAACGGGTGGCTTCTTCGTCGCCAATGATGGCTTCGGTCTTTGGATCGAACTTCAAAGTGCGATCAACTTTCATTGCCAGATTGGCCAGCATGTTGCCCATATTTAGTTTGTGGGCATAGCCGACGTTGCAACTGGGCTGCTTTCGTGAGCGGACGCAGTCTAACCATTCTCGTTCGTGGCCGGGCGAGGGCGGGATGGACTTCTCGGGCGGTTCGGATTTGGCCAGCGCCGGAGTCTGTGGAACGATTGTGTGGGTGCTATAATTGCCGAACAAGGTGCCTTCGACGCCTTGCAGATAGTAGCCCAAGCGTCGTTGCACACCCTTGGGCACACCGTGTTTGCCAAATTGTTCGACATTCTGCAGGTTGAAACCAAAGCTGCTGACCTGCGACATCGACCAGATCAGCGTCAGTTTGGGATACTCGAAGGTGACTTCATGCGTGTCGGGAGCATCTGTGTTGTCTTTGACAAATCGCTTCGAGCTGGTGCTGGTTATACGAGTGGGGAACTCGAGTCCAAGGGCCCAGTAGGGCAGGTCGAGGATGTGCTCGCTCATGCCGCAGGTCCGTCCGCCGCCGTAATCGAGCCAGAGCGTGTGGGCATAGCCGCTTTTCACAATATTCGTATTAAAAGGACGGATCGGCGCGGGACCTACCCAGAAATCCCAATCGAGTCCTTTAGGCGGGTCGCAGTCGGGCGGGAAACCTTCACCGTCGGGGGCGTGGTTGGACACCAGAAAGCATCGCGCCACGGCAATATCACCGAGCTTGCCCGAGCGTACCCACTCGACCACGCGGCGGTAGTTCTCCGAGGCGTGGATTTGCGTACCGAGTTGGAATATGCGGTTGTGCTTGGTCACGGCATTTTTGACCACACGGCTCTCGGCCAGGTGCAAGGTCATGGGCTTTTGCAGGTATATATCCTTGCCGGCCTCACAGGCATCGACTGCCTGGCGGCAGTGCCATTGATGAGGAGTGGCAATAATTACCGCATCGACATCTTTTTGGGCCAGCAAATCACGATAGTCGTGATACCCCTTGGCGGTTTTTTTGAAACGCTCGACCATTTTGTCGCATTTTTTCTTCCAGACGTCACAAACGGCAGTGAGTATGACGTCATCGTGCTTGATGCAGTTGTTTAGATTAGCGGTACCCATGTTCCCGGCACCTATCAGACCGAGGAGAATTTTGTCGTTGGCACCCAGCTTGCCCGGCGCGCCGAGCACGGCACGTGGCACAAAGGTAGCGACCGACGCGGTGATAGTCCCGGAAACCGCGGTGTTTTTCAAAAAGCCGCGCCTTGAACAGTTGTTTTTTGTAGACATGTTTATTGGTCTCTTTGAGTTGACTGGTATTGCGGATATATTGTTGGAAATATCTCTTCTAATCGGGAACTTCGCCCTCCCGACAACGGTCTGGCAGGCCTACTCATGCTGGTATGCCCGCCAGAGGTTGTTGAGAGTTTGTTCATCCGAAAGCCCCGGATGGATCCAAAGCCGATACTTCATAACCAGCGGCTTGCCCTTGGGCAACGCCACCTCGCGATTGCCCGGAAAACCGGTTGTTATCGTTCGCCAGGCCGGATACTCTTTTACTACTCCTTCGACTTTGGCAGCGTCGGGACAGTGCGGGTAGCCCGGATTTTCGGTGTGCTGCAACACGGCCACACCGGCCGGCCCCTTGCCTCCGGGGAAATTGCCCGTCAGATGGAACCAGGCGATTTGAGGATCGGTACCAGCCGGATCAATACGCAGGTCGATTTTCCGCTGGTCAAACTTTGGAAATGTTCGGAAGGTAAATCCACCATAGCCCTGTCCGGGTCGACCGCCGATAGCTACGCCGTCGACCAGTGCGGTCAGTGTTACGGCGATGTCGATCACCCGCGATTTCTGCCGCGAACAGAACGCGCGGATAACAACCTCCTCGCGGACAATCTCGTCTTTGTCGCCCCATTTCCAAACATTTTCAGCGTCGATCAGCGCCATAATCGGTCCACTCTGCATGCGCCGCATGGCCACCGGCCGAGCCCAGGCTCCGCCCGGCTGATCCTTCGTAATGCGAACGGCCCAAATATCGCGGACCTCATCGTTCCAGCGAAGCACCGGCCACGACCAGAAACATCCGCGGTGATGTGGATGGTTCAGCGAGTAATCATCGGTAAGCTGCTCGCCGTCGGGACCGTAAATGGGATGTATATAGTCTCCACGCGCGTAGTACCAAGGCGGATTATGTTTCTTTTCGAAACGCTCGACAATTTCCGGAGGCGGAGGAACCGTCCCCTGGTTGTAACGGAAGACGGGCTTGCCGGCGTCACTGACGTCGACGTATTTCGTCTTAGCATCGAAGTCGGCTACCATTCTGTTCGCGGCAGGCAACTTGGCAACTTGCACTCGAAAAGTACGCTTTCCCTTGGGGCCCGGAGGCATTAACCACCAAAGTTTGCCGCGGGTGCTGCCTTTACTTTGTGGCTCGAACTGGGCGGGGATGGGATGCGTGCCGGACACGCCGTGGGTGACTTCGGTCAGCTTCAAACCGGAATCCGCCGAATCGCACAGGCCATGAATGTCAAGCGTCACACACTTTGGCGAGCCCGTTAGAGCGGCCGCACCGCCCGGATCATCTATGCTGATTTGCAGAGGTTCGGCAAGACAAAGTGTTGCGTTAATTACAACTGTCAAGAGACAAATAATCATTCGCATATCGTTCGCGCCTCGTGGGTTTGGGGAGATTTGTTAGTGGGAGTGGGAAGCAGACTGACGGGCGACCGTTGCGCGACACTTTCGTAACAAGCGTTCATGGCAACGATGGTCGGCCGGTGCCAGGCCAGATTGATCTTGGGTGCGCGACCATAACGTATGCAGTCGACGAACTCGTCAACCATGCCGATCCATTCGTCGAAGTAGGTATACTGCACTGTGTAACGATCGTTGGGCGCACCGTTGTGGTAGACGTTGGGACCGAAGCAATCGGCCACCAGCGTGCCGTTTTCACCCGATATCGTGAGATTGACTTCCATCCGCTTGGGCGCCACTTCCCAACCGGGGCCGGGCTCCTCCAGTCGTTCTTCCAGCCGCGACCAGGAAGGATCGAAGAGAAAACTGGTGCCGTCACTCATGCGACCGTTGACCAGTATCATGTCTTCCACTTCGAGATCTTCCCGCATGTTCGGGCCGACTTCGGCATGGATTTCGGCAAAATCGGCACCGGTTGCCCAGCGGATGAGGTCGAACACGTGCGGATGGTCGCAAAGCGCGCCGCCTCGAAAACGCGAGTCGCCCTCGGCCAACGACACCCGCCGGCCGTAACTTAGCTCGGGCAAGCCCTGCCAGGGGAATGCCCACACCGGCGAAAGTGTGATGTTTGTCGCCTGGAACGATTGAATTCGACCTATGCACCCGGAATCGAACTGTTCGAAAACACGCCGCACCACCGGATTGTAGTGCAGTTCCAGTTCGACCTGGCAGATCAATCCGGCCTGATCCACGGCCTCGGCCATCTGGTCATATTCGTCCATATCGAAGCTGGGAATCTTCATCGAGAGCATATGCACACCCCGTTCGACGCACATCAAAGTTTGCTCCAGATGCAACGAGTTTGCCGATGCCAATACGGCTGCTTCGATATCCGGATGACGGTCGAACATCTCTTCGGCCGTGGCGTAGCAAGGCACGTTGAGGCCCTGGCGGCGGCAGCGATCGATGATTGTCTCATCTTCCACACAGGCGGCTACCCAATCGAGCTTGGGAGACTCGCGCAAGGTTTGGAAATACTTTCGCGTGTGGCCGTGCGTCAGCGACATCATTGCAATTTTAACGGGCTTCATGCTACGCTCGCTCCTTTCATGACAACGCGTCGCCGATCCCGGTCGGATTGCATTGCGGCATCGACCAGAGAAGTCAAATATTCGTGCCGACGGCGAAGTTGCTGGTGAGATTCCGTATCACTCAGGGCGTCGTAAGCCGAACGAACCAGGGCGACCTGCTCCTCGTCCAGTCCGTATAGTTCATTGTCGACGTCTGTGAAACTCGCCCGGCGATCTTTCAACCAAACATAAATCGATTCCTGGCGGCATTGGGTGTCCACCACACGGTCGGAAGCCATACCGCGTCGAGCAATCAGTTCGTGACGATCCTCGATCGGCGTGCCCGACGGTAACGTTGTAGCAACCTCGATGCTGGCAATCGAGCCGTCGTCGAGTCTCACCACGGCATTCATCGCGCGCGGTGCAGAGGTTGCATACATTCGCGAGATACTCTGGCCGGTGATCCATTCCAGCAAGTCGAACTCACGATACAAGATGTTTGAAAGCGAAAGCGAATCGCCGGCGGCCAGGCAAGCAAACCTTGCCATCAGCACGGGTGTTATCGTCCGGTTCTCGACGATTTTTTTCAGCTCGACAAAGCGTCGTTGTTTCCGCCATGCGAATAGCGGAACCACTTTTGTGCTATTCGGGCATATGTCACGCACGCGCCAGGCGGGAACAAGCACAAAGGCACAGCCTTCAGAATCCTCACACGGCATCTCCTCAGCAAGATCCCACTGCTGCTGCACCTCGACCGCGTATTTTTCCAACAGGCCCACGACGGCCTTTTTTAAGTCGTTCTTAGTGTTTTCCATGCAGCAATATTCTAATGGTTGCTTTCTATTACCAATCAGGTAAACGCTATATTTTGAACTGTACGACGTCGATAAACTTCTGTCCTCCATCCTCTGCCCTCTGCCCTCTGCCCTCTGCCCTCTGCCCTCTGCCCTCTGCCCTCTGCCCTCTGAAACCATCCTCCCCACCCACCTCAAAGCATCTTAACCCGCGGTGAATACTTCTCAACATATTTCTTATTAAACTCATCTCCACCCGGCGCGTTGGCGCTTCGCCAGACTGGAGGCTCCACGCCGCATTCCACGCACAGACGAACAGTTTCTATTTCCAACCAATGTGCGATGGTGAAGTCGACTACGTTGGAATTGGGTGCTATGGGCGTGTCGAAGCCCGGCACTTCCACAGTACAATCGCCCACCGGGTTGTAGTCGTCGATGCAGACGTCGGCCAGATCGAAAAGGTTCTTGCCGCTAGGGTGGCGGATGAAGTGCTCGGCGGGCATTTCCGTTTGCCAGTACGACGAGCTGACGGCGATGATTACGGCGCCGGCTCGCTTGGCTTCCATGGCTGCGTCGATAGTGGCCGCGTTGATGCCGATATTGTGGAAGATCAGCAATACGTCGTCGATCTGTAAATCATAATACTTGACGATGCTTGCGCCGTAGTTCACGCATCGTTCAAGTTCAAGATACTTGATCGCCTGGTTGAAAACCGATAGCCCGGTTTCCGTCAGTGGATTGATATTAGAAAGCCCTCCCGCACGGAAGAACATTTCGCCCACGGGCAAGGTAGTATGCCCACCGCCACCGTAAACATTAATCAGGTGGTCGGCGGCAATGGCCCCGGCCATCAGATCGGCGGCCGCCTGGATATTATCCCACTGTTCGCGTTGGATACGACGCAGTACTTCGATGGTCTTATCGAGATACCCTAAGTCGCAGGCCGTGTTTTCCATAATTGCTTTCTCACCTTGTGAATCGGTTCAGCGTTTCAATACTTCTCCGTAGGCGCGGCCCACCGCATCCCAGAGTTCCAGCGCGCGCGGCGCGGCCAGGACCGTGCCGTGTCCGCCGCGATATGTCCAGGCAAAGAGGCTTTCGGTGCCCAGATCAGCGTACAATTTAGCAAGGTCCACAATCTCGTCCAGATTCTCGGGCTGCTGGTAATAGCCCATGATCCAACGCTGGTTGCCCACCCCGTTTCGTTTGGCAACCTCGATCGTCCGCTTGGTAATCGAACGGAAGAAATCACGAGGCAACTGGTAGGAAAGGATCGTCGAGCTGAAAACATCGCAGGCATCACTGCGGGCAACCTTGTCCCAATTGTCGTAGCCGCGGTTTTCCGTAACGTAATACGTCCCCAGCGTGGCGTGCACGCAGCAGATTATTTTTGAGTTCTCACGAATGGCTTTAATCCGCCGGGAGACCGTTTCCAGAATGTCCAGTGCCCGATCATGGCGGAAGCGTTTGACTTCCATGGTCAATTGTCGCGGCATATCGTAGCCGTATTGAGCTTCGAACTGTTTGCGGCAGAAGGGGCAACGGCAGGCCCAATCGTCGCCCGCGCCACCGGTGATGGATGCATAGCCCTTGGGCAAGGCGAAATGCGGCTCATCCCAAAAAAAGCCGTCGGCGTCCACCTCCTTGGCCAGCCAGTCGCATTGCTCGAAGAAATACTCGCGGAAGGCAGTCGTATTGAAACAGGCGGCCGGTAGCGGTTCATCGCTGAAGGCCGAGACCTGGCGGTTGCCTACGTTGTTGGTCAAGAACAAGCTTGGCGGCTCGCCGCCGAACCACTTGCCGATACCCCATGTGTCGAGATAAACCGTCAGCCCCATCTCTCTGCCCGCCTGGGCTATTTCCTTGATGGCGGGCTTACGGAAATCCAGGTCGAACTCCGAAAGCGCCAGCAGCACGGCCGTGCAGTTGTGGTCGATCATCTCTTGGAAGTCGCGCCTGGCATGCTCGACGTAGCTGATTCCGTAGTAGCTTACGCCCGTCTCGGTTACGGCCATTTTTGCTGCTCTCTCACTATCTAGTGTCTATTGATTAATCTGGCCTTGTTAGCCCGGTCGCCTGCGACCGGTTGGCGGAAACACTAAATTTTCCGGAACTTCCTATCCCGTCGCAGGCGACGGGGCTAACAGATTTTCGCTTTTGCTTGAATTATTAACATAAAATATCTCTGTATTTGAATTAACTGGTCACCTTCGAGTCTATATGAGGTTTTGCCATGTTCGAATTCAGAAGCATTTCCTTGCGGCGGCTTTCGGCTTGAGGATCGGTACTTCCGCGAACGACTAAACGTGGTTCCAGCAGAATACGCCGCGCCGCGAAAGGCTCTTCGGCTGTGATGCGATTCAGTAGGCATTGCACGGCGATTTGTGCCGTGGCTTCTATCGGATAGGCTACCGTTGTCAGTGGCGGGGCGGTTACCCGCGATTCGGGCAGGTCGTCGAAACCGGCAATTGCTATCTCGCCTGGCACGTCGATGCCGTGGTCTTGGCAATATTGCATGGCGCCGATGGCCAGCAGGTCGTTCAGGGCGAACACGGCGCGGGGGTGATTCTTCCCGGCCATCAAACGCTGCATGGCCCGATAGCCGTTCTCGATGCCGCGACCGTTGTCGTTGGCGATCCATTCCGTCGGCAACTCGATACCGAACTCCAAAAGTTCGGCTCGAAAACCGGTCAGTCGGCTATCGCGCCTCAATCGTGGACCGAATCCCAGGTAGCCGGCGTTCGAAAAACCCGACTCCACGAAATGTGAAGCCACGGCCACGCCGCCCATGAGGTTGTGAGGAACCACGAAATCGGCTTCCACGTGCTCCGGCTGGCGGCTGACGAAAACCAGCGTAACACCTTGCGATTGTAATTCGCGGTAGAATGCCCCGCACGACTCGTCCAGTCCGGCACACAGCAAGAGCCCGTCTATGCCAAGATCGAGAAATCCCTGAATAACTTCGCGCTCGCGCTCGAATTTACTTTCGGTTCCGGCCATTAGCACCGAGCGTCTCTGTTCGGCCGCAGTGCGTTGCACATACCGTGATAATCGACTGAAAAAGGGATTGGTCAAGTCTGGCAGGACCAGGGCAATGGGGCGATTGCCGTTGGAGCCGTTGCCGGGCGAATCGATTCCCGCCATGAGCCCGACTCTGGTGGGGCTGTTTTCGTCGCCCACCAACACTCCACTATCCCGCATGCGGACAACAATCTTCTGCGCCGTCACCAACGAGACCGACATTTTTTCGGCCAAGGCACGAACCGTCAAAAAACGGTCGCCCGGCTTGCCGAAACGCCCCCGACGAATGTCCAAAGTGATTTGGTCAGCGATATCAACGAATTTTGCCAACGAACAATCCCCAGGCAGAATATTGCCCACAAAACAGAACATTAAGTATAACAAATGAGATTTTATCTAAAACAGTTTGTTCTGTCAAGCAACTCCAAGACAATCTATGCAAATAACCGAAAATGCCGAGTAAACACTTAGAAACATAGATTTTCCGGCCCGCTCCGTATGTATAACATGGCAATCCGTCTAGTATGGATTCTGTATAAACCGGACAAGGTCTCCAATGGCAATCTAATCCATACAATTGACACGGTGGGCAACAAAGCCATCATGGAGTACACTAACTCCGCGAATGTTTCCAAAACCTGGCAAATCGACAACAAAGATATCTTCACGTCAAGCACAGTCCTTGAGTTCGATTCTAGATCAAGTACAGATGACGCGGAACAATCCGTACTGATATCCGACGGTAGATAATCCGGTAGCTCTAGCGATAATAAGCGGTCGTTCAAAAACAACTTCCATTATTTTAAGCAATCGTGTATAAGTCGTTTTTCTCTACATGGATGGGAGAGCGATTTATG
>JAFGTN010000774.1 GCA_016934075.1 Pirellulales bacterium | reverse complement strand
GGGAGATACCCGGTGCCGCAGCCGGGGATTTTGACCAAGCGGGAGTATTGAATCGGCCCGCCAATAACCACTGGTGACAAAACTCCCACGATCTGCTATGATCCTTTGGCGGTAATGGAAAATTCCGGTCGAATCTCGGGCCATTAGTGATATGGATAACTTCTGGATAGCATTAGGATTAACGGTCTTCGCCGGTATGGCCACCAGCATCGGCAGCGGGATCGCCTTTTTCGCCCGTCGTACCAACTACCGTTTCTTGTCTGTGGCCACCGGTTTCTCGGCCGGCGTGATGCTCTATGTGTCGTTCGTCGAGATTTTCGTCAAAGGTACCGACGAGATGGTTGCCGCCTACGGGGAATACTGGGGGCACTGGATCAACGCGGCTTCGTTTTTTGGCGGCATTCTGCTGATCGGTCTTATCGATAATCTGATTCCTTCGGCCGAAAATCCCCACGAAACACATACGGAACAAGAGACCGCTCCACTGCATGATACGTCCGCTCCCTTGCCCGACTTCGACGCCATTGCGGCTGATCCAGCCCACGCGGCCCCCGGGGCGCATGACCACCGTGTACATGATGCCAAGCTGATGCGCATGGGTCTGTTTACTGCCCTGGCCATCACCATCCACAATTTTCCCGAAGGACTGGCGACCTTCCTGGCAGCGCTGGAAGATCCCAGCCTGGGCGTGGCCATCGCCATCGCCATCGCCTTGCACAATATCCCCGAAGGCATCAGCGTTTCGGTACCCATCTTTTACGCCACGGGCAATCGCAAAAAGGCCTTTATCTACTCGTCGCTAAGTGGTATGGCCGAACCGGTAGGCGCCATGATCGCATATTTCGCCTTGCTGTTTTTCCTGGGTGGCGATTCGAACGGAATTCCGCCACAGATAATGGGTGCATTGTTCGGCGGTGTGGCCGGCATCATGGTTTACATCAGCCTCGACGAACTCCTGCCAACCTCTCGCGCATACGGCAAAGGCCACGACAGTCTGCTGGGACTAGTGGGCGGAATGGCCATGATGGCGCTAAGTCTGCTTTTGATGAAGTAGGACATACGGTTGTGCCGGTTTCTGCCTTGCCTCCACGCCCGGCCTATCTATAATTCCTTAGGCTCTGAACTCCACACGAATTTTCAGATTAAGGAGACCGGAATGTCCAAGCTGCTTTATGTCGAATCTTCGCCAAGAAAAGACCGATCGGTTTCCAGCACCGTGGCCCGATCATTTATAGAAGCATTCGAAGAATCGCACCACGACGGCCAGGTCAGAATCCTGAACCTCTGGGATTACGACTTGCCCGAATTCACGGGCGATCATATCAACGCCAAATATAACGTGCTACATGGTGAAAATCCCAGCGCCGAAGAACTCCGGGCTTGGGAAGAAATTACACGCATCGTCGACGATTTCAAAAACGCTGACAATTACCTCTTCAGCATACCTATGTGGAACTTTTCCATACCCTATAAGCTGAAACAGTATATTGATGTGATAACCCAACCGGGACTGACGTTCAGCTATTCGCCCGAGACAGGCTATAAAGGTCTCATCGTCGGCAAACCCGCTACCGTGATCTATGCCAGCGGTGGCGAATACAGCAATCCCGGATCGATACGCATGGACTTCCAAAAACTATACATGGAAACCTACCTGAAATTCATCGGCTTCGAGGATATAAAAACCATCACGATCGAACCCACGCTATCGCCCCCCGAAGTTCGCGAGCGGGTGGTGCAACTTGCACAAGAGCAAGCAAGGACTATTGCGCATCCGTTGTTGATGTAAGATAGCTAACAAAAATGTTGAATTAGGAAGTTGGAATGAGAAAGAACAAATATGAATCGGAACGCAAAACACGCCATTCATGTTTGTTCATTCTTAATTGTGCATTCCTAATTCTTTCCGCATTCTGATTTCGACATTCTAAATTCCCACACCCTACGGCTCCACCGCGTCGGTCACCGGCTCGAATCCCAACGCTTCGATCATTTCGTAATCGGCTCCTGGCGGTTGGCCCTTGGTCGTGAGGTAATCGCCCACGAAGATGGAATTTGCCGCATATAGTCCCAGCGGCTGCAAGGGGCCCAGGTGCAGTTCCCGCCCGGCGGCAATGCGGAGTTCGGTCCGCGGGTTGGCCAGCCGGAAAAGGGCCAGCGTTTTCAGGCAATATCGCGGATTGAGCAACGGTCGCTCTCCCAGTTTTGTTCCGGCAATTGGTATATAGAAATTGACCGGCAAGGCCTCGACTTCAAAACGTCCCAGGCTCAAGGCCAGATCGGCCACATCGCGGTCTTCTTCGCCCATGCCAACTATCCCGCCGGAACATATTTCCAATCCGGCCGCGCGGACGGCCTCGAGTGTATCGAGCCTGCGTTGATAGTCGTGTGTCGAACAGATCGTGGGATAGAACCGCCGGCTGGTATTGAGGTTGTGGTTGATCCGATCGACCCCGCAGCTTTTCAACCTGGCGGCTTCTTCTTCACTCAAGAAGCCGGGCGAGATGCAAACGGCCAGGCTGTGTGCGGCTTTAATCTTGGGCACAACTCGCGTGATCGTCTCGAAATCGGCCGCGCTTAGCCGCCGACCAGAAGTCACGATACAATACGTCCGTGCCTTGCGCTCGGTGGCCAGTCGAGCACCGTCGAGGATCTTCTCTTCACCGAGCAGGTCGTATTGATGAATATCGGCCTTGGAAACCTTCGACTGCGAGCAATAAGCACAATCCTCGCCACACATCCCGCTCTTGGCGTTGATTAAAAAGTTCAGATGTACGCGGTTGCCGAAATACTCGTACCGAACCCGGTACGCGGCCGCCAGGATGTCCAGCAACTGGTCGTCGCCGGCACTGAGCACGTTCAAGGCCTCCTCTTCAGTGATTCGCCCACCGTCAAGCACGCGGCCGGCCAGTTCGTTCCAAATGGTTTTGTTTTCTAGCATGTAAGGATTTTCTCTCTCTTAGAACTGGACTTTTGTAAAATTGCGCGTCAAGGGCACAAGTAAAAGAAAGCTTTGCGAAGCGAAGGTTTCTTTTACATGGTCTTGCCTGACACGAATTCATAGACTGATCACAAGTTAACATTTCTGCATCGTTTAGATATAATTTACCGGCTCCGCCGCCAATTTATATCTAAGTGCCCTTGACTCGCAATTTTGCAAAAGTCCAGTTTGAATTGTCCAGGGCCGGTACAAATTATCGCTCGTTTCAGAAGATCCGCCAAGCCCCCGCACGGCCAGGATAGGACTATCTTGGGAGGGCTAAGTTCCCACCAAACCAAGAGTCTCGCTCGACTCCGAAGGAACTTAATGTGTGGCACGCCCAGAATGGGCGTGGAGGGGGACATATCCGCACCCGTTACCAACTTTCACGCCCATGCTGGGCGTGCCACACGTCCTGAGGCTAGCGCCTTGCAGCTCACGTGTAACAGAATTACCGCTTAAGAAAGTCGCGAAAATACTGCCGCCGGAACAAGCCCAGGCCAAATCCCAGCGGTACGAAACTCGATAGCATGGCAAACCGCACGGCCAGTCCGGCGGGCGTCGCTTGCGGCACAAACTTCCAGGCGATCGCCACCAGCCCCACCGACATGACCAGTGAATACAAAGAAACCCGCCAGTGATAGTCGATCTTGTGGCTCGACTGGCTGACGACGAACAGGTAAATCACGCTGATACCGGCCGCGACCACTGTGCCCAACGCCGCGCCTTCACGGCCCCAGTAGGGCACCAGCAGAAAATTCAACAACAGGTTTACGCCCGCCCCGATTCCGACCGCAACGGCTACGGGAGT
>JAFGTN010000773.1 GCA_016934075.1 Pirellulales bacterium | reverse complement strand
GTTTGATCAACGGGTCCGACTTCGAACGCCCCGGCAGCGAGCACCCCGGCGGAGCCCAATTCGGCATCGCCGACGGATCGGTGCGGTTTATCAGCGATCATGCCGATTCCGCCACACTCGAACATATGGGCACGATCGACGCCGGCGAGGTTCTGGGGGTATTGGAGCCTTGAGCATGAAATACCTGGCTTTGTTTGTCTTGCCTGCCGCCGCCTGCCTTGCGCTGGGATGCGGCAGCGGTGCGCCCGCAGTGGCCACCGTGGAAGGAACCATCACCCTCGACGGGCAGCCGCTCAGTGACGCGCGTGTGATATTCGAGCCGGTCAACGGTCGTCGTTCGATGGCAATTACTGACGAGTCGGGTCGCTACGAGTTGAACTACCTCCGCGAGACGATGGGTGCCCGTCTGGGAAAACACATTGTCCGCATCACCCAAGCCGACGGTGATCCCCAGCGCGAACCGGTTCCCGTCCGGTATAATCGTGACTCGACGCTAAGCGCAGAGGTCAAACCGGGAAAAAATGTCATCGACTTTCCATTGAAACGATCAAAATAGCGCTGGGGATAATGTATCCCGGATATCCTACCTTCCATCCCCTAAACCTCCCCTAAATTCCATTAAGGACAAGATTCATGGCGGTACTCTTGAAACGACACTTTTATTATAGCTGCATTTATTGTCTGGCTGTGTGTTTCTTTACCGGGTCCGCACGAAGCGAAACCAACCTGTGTTTTCATGCAAGCTTCGGCAAGGGGATTGGGGCCGACACGGCTCGCGGAAATACTCACCCGGTTCTGGCCGATGGCACGCAATTTGCCAAAGGCAAGATCGATCGGGGGCTCTTGGTCAAGGCTGGTTCGCGGCTGGCCTACGAAACGGCCAAGCACATTAATCCGGGCTCCGGTACGATCATGATGTGGATCAAACCCAACTCTGCAGCAGTCGAGAAAGACGCCGGTTTCGGCTTAATCGACTGCGGTAACGCGACAGACAGTAACAATGATATCTATCTTGCTTACTTCGCGAAGCAAGGCGCACTAGGTGCCACGTTCGACGCGATGGGCCCCGCCGCGATACAAAGCATGCAGCTTGTACCGCAGCCGAACGAGTGGCATCACGTGGCCCTGTGTTGGGACTGCAAGAAAGGCGTGCGGCTCTACTTCGACGGCAAGCAGATTCTCAACCGCAAGGTTAGCTGGAAACCGACACCCGTCTCCCCGCGATTTGCCGTCGGAGACGGCCGCGGACATAACCATCCAATGTTGGGTGTGCTGGATGAATTGACGATCTGTGATCGGGCACTTGCCGAAGATGAGGTGGAGCAATTTCGTAATCGCAAGTCGGGTCCGCTGCCCACACTAGCTTATGCCGCACCATACGCGGGCCCACTGGGCCGTCCGGCCACCGATGCCACAATTTATATGAACCGCCAACAAAACGAGCCGCTGGCTCCGCGTCCGGAAATATCTGACGTGGAGCATTTCGACATCGATTACGACAAGAGCCGCATGGCGGCCCATCCACAACAAGGTGTATTTCGATACTACGGCAACGGCGAGATTGTCGTCGGTTACAACCGAGCGCCGTGCAAGTACGAACAGGAAACCGACGTCAGCCACGGACCGAGCGGTTATCACGGCCGTGCCGAGGTTGTCTTGCGACGTTCGCTCGACTATGGTCGCACGTGGCCCGAGGACCAAGAGGTAATCATCTATCGAGAGAGCGATCCGCCGGCTAAGAAACGGGCTTTTCTGTTTCAGCCCGACGCCAAACGCGAGCAAATCGACATGTTTTCGCCCGATTCGCTCTTTTTCTTCACGCGTTCGTGGCTCCCCGAGCTTAAAGGTAAGATGGTTTGCGCGTGCATGCGATCGGCCGACCGGGGACGCACGTGGGAAAAGGCGCCGACGGTGATTCCCAATCCGCTGATAAAAAATGGAGACATGCTTAAGAGTAGTTATCCGGTGTTGCGCATGCCCGACGGTCGCACGCTCTTAATGGTGGGCGCGATGAATATGCCCCACGCGCCTAAGCACAGCGGTCCGGTTCTGTTCAGTTCGACCCACAACGGCTTGCACTGGAAGTATAAGGGCCTGGCGCGCAGTGAGCCAAAGGGACGTGTATCCGGTCGCTTCACCTACGGTACCTTAATGAGAATGGCCGACGGTGAGTTACACTGCTACTTCTTGCACATTGGAGACGACAGGAAGGGCAACACGTATGTTGTGGATGGTGTTCGCAACGCGATCTGCATGACCACCTCACGCGACGAGGGCAAGACTTGGAGCGATCCGGTCCCGATCACCGGCAAAGGGCGAGGATGTTGGAAAAACCCCGGGCCCGTGAACGTCCCACCGGGAGCAAGCAACTATCGGGCGCCATGGCCTATTCGGTTAGCCGACGGTCGCATTCTGGTTATATTCAACCGCCGCCGCTTGCCTGTCGGCATCGGCGGCATCATAAGCAGCGACGGGGGCAAGACATGGTCGCACGAGTTTGCCATTCGAGATGACGGTCCGCTAGGTGATTCCGGCTATCCCGTGGCCTGCGAGTTCGAAGACGGGCGTATTTTCGTGGCCTACTACTTTACCAGGCCCGACGGAAACAAGTTCGGCGGCACACGCTACATCGGCGGGAGTATTTTTCGTATCAAGTAGGTCCCGCCCGGCAGGCGGGACCTACCGGTAAACCAGGATCACCCAAATGTATCTTACCCAAGAGCAACTCGATCGCTACACGCAGACGATCCGCAAAGCTGCCGACTGGGCTCGCGACAACGCGGAACAACTCCTCACACAAAAGGATATGCAAGGCTATTACAAGGGGCCCTATGCCTGGGCTTCCGTCGGCGATATGAAAATGGCGGGCATATATCGCCGACTGATAGAAGAACGGTTTCTTCGCGAGGATGGTGATTTTCGCGCTGAGCCGGACGCCAAAGGCTTCTACAAGTTCTCCTGCACGGTTGCCAATCATTACATCTATTCCAACGGCTGGCTCATCTGCGGCTTGCAGAAACTCGGCGCCTACGACATGGTCCGCAGAGCATTGGAATTCGTCCTGCGGTTCCAGGATCCTACCCATGGCGGGTTTTATTCTTTTTTCGACGCACGCATGAAGACCATCGACAAGACCCTCATGGACAGCTCCAGCACGTCCTCGGCCGCCATGGCCTTGTTAGCCTGCGGCCGGATAGAACAGGCTCGACAGGCAGGCGACTTCATTCTTCGCCTGCTCGATCTTCAGCCCCAACCTGACAAGTATTACTTCGCCTGCATGAAGGCCGATGGCAGCTTGCATACCGATGTCTTTGCAGACGAGAACGCCTGGGCCGCGGACGGGCGCAAACAAATGTGCCTCAGCGCCGAGGCCGACGCGAGCGGCGAGTTGACCTGGCTGATCGGTAAACCAACGAAGTTTCTCACACGGCTATACTCGGCTACCGGAGACGACAAGTACCTCGACGGCGCGATCCGGGCTTTCGATTTCTTCCACAAGTTGCAGGAAAACGCCTGGACGAACTACGCCAGTTGTAAGACAATGTGGGCCGGAGCCGAACTCTATCGCCTTACGGGCGAAGAACGTTTCGCCGAAACGGCCGTGCGACTGCTGGACTTTTATTGCGAAACGCAATCACCCGATGGCGGTTGGGTTCACAAACTATGGTACAAAGACTCGTCGGACCAGACACTGGAATGGTCCGCTGACATCGTGCTGGAATATATGGGCGAGTTTTC
>JAFGTN010000772.1 GCA_016934075.1 Pirellulales bacterium | reverse complement strand
CGGCGTGATGTCGCCTAACCAGTTCCGCGACGAAGACCTGCGCGTGCTAGGACAGGATTGGAACGCCAACGCCATCCGTTGGCAAATTACACGTAACTGGGCCCGCGTGGGAACCGACCGCGATCTGGCTGAATACGACCGCTGGATAGATAGCGAATTGGGGGATCTCGATAAGGCACTCGAAGCGGCCCGCCGTTACGGCATCAAGGTGGTTATCGACATGCATTCCCCGCCGGGCGGGCGACTGGAAAACCGTGATCTGGCTATCTTCCACGAACCGAAATACCAGGACCACTATGTCAAATTCTGGGAAAAGGTCGCCCGTCGCTACAAAGGCAACCCGGCCGTATGGGGCTACGACCTGGTGAACGAACCGCAACAGCACTCGCCCTCGCCGCCGGGCGTGGCCGACTACCTTGGTACCCAGGTCCGCGCGGCCAAGGCCATCCGCGCCATCGATGCGGATGTGCCCATCTTCATTGAGGCCAACGAATGGGATTCACCGGGTGGATACACCGAACTGCAACCCGTTGACGTCAGCAACGTGGTATATCAAGTGCACATGTATGTGCCCGGCCAGTTTACGCACCAGGGCGTGCATGGCACACCGACCGGTATCACCTATCCGGGCAAGATCGGCGACACCATGTGGAACAAAGAGCAACTACGCCAGACGCTGGCACCTGTGCGAGAATTCCAGCTTGCGTACAATGTGCACATCTACGTGGGCGAGTTCAGCGCCATCCGCTGGGCTCCCGGCGCGGCCGACTATCTGAGCGATTGCATCGATTTGTTCGAAGAGTATGGCTGGGACTGGACCTATCACGCCTATCGTGAGTGGAGCGGTTGGAGCATCGAGCACAGCGACGATCCCAAAGATGATAATCCCACCGATAAGCCGACAGATCGCAAGAAGTTGTTGCTGAAATGGTTTGGGCGCAACAAAAAGCCCGAGGGGAAGTGATCTGGTAGTGCAAAGCGAAGGGAGATGAGAGAAATGTCGAATTAGGAAGCTCGAATGAGGAATGAATGACGAATGACCAATGATCAATACCTGATACCTTTCACGGAAAGAGCATTTTTATTTGAGGTGAAGTAGTGTATAGAATAACACAATACCCCTGTTTAGCGTTTGCGGTTCTGGTGCTCATCATCTTGGGAACAGCCGATGGTTTTGCGGATCCATTCTTCGAGCAAAGCGATCTTTTCGTGGGCGGCGAAGGCGGTTACCACACCTATCGCATTCCGGCCATGGCGGTAATGCCCGGCGGTACTGTTTTGGCATTTGTCGAGGGCAGGAAAAAAAGTCCCTCCGATGCCGGTGATATCGACCTGATGATGCGCCGCAGTACCGACGGTGGTCGTACATGGTCAAGATTGCGACTCGTCTATGAAGAAGGAGGCTCGACGGCCATCACCATCGGAAATCCCACCCCTATAGTCGACCGCGAAACCGGTAAGCTGCACCTGCTTTTTTCCCGCAACAACGCGCGGCTTTTCGTAACCACCAGCAGTGACGATGGCCGGTCGTTTACCGCACCGGTCGAAATCACCGCCGCCGCCAAAGGCTTCGACTACAATTGGACGCGATTGGGACCGGGACCCACGGCTGGTATTCAAACGTCCGCCGGCCGGCTACTCGCGCCGGTCTGGCTCAACAGTAAAATCGGCAATCCCGACAAGTATCGCACGGGGGCTATCTACAGCGACAATCATGGCATCACCTGGCGAGCCGGCCGTGTGGTGCCCGTCGATGCAAAGCTCCGCGGCACCAACGAAAGCACCGCCGTCGAGTTGGTCGGCGGAAAATTGTACATGACCCTCCGCACTAACGCCGGCACGCCTGCACGCGGAAAAAGCACGAGCAGCAACGGTGGACAAACCTGGTCGCAAACCGAGCAGGAGTCGGGCATCAACGCTGTCATGTCGGGCGTAAAAACCGGCATGGCACGCTACTCGACCAAGGCCGACTCGGACAGGAACCGCCTGGTCTATTCGGCTCCCGCCGCCGCAAAACGCGAACACATGACGGTTTGGATAAGCGAAGACGAGGCCGCCACCTGGCCCGTTTCCAGAGAGATTCACCACGGACCGTCGGGCTATTCGGAAGTTGCGATATCTGCGGACAAAACCATACTCGTGCTCTACGAACGCGGCAGTCGCAAGTACTACGAAAAGATCACGCTGGCCCGCTTCAACCTGGAATGGTTGAACGATAAAAACAAAGCCGGTTATACAAAATTAGAGGAGTCTCCGCAAATCAAGAGCGAAAAACAATGAACGCCTTCGCTTCCAAGCGCAAAGCTATGGCGTTGGTCCAGTTGTAGATGGAATATTGAGGCAGCCCAATGCCGAAATGAAGCATTGTCCACGGTCGAAGGTTGCCCGGCAGAATTTTGGGTATTGAAACGGAGAGGTATTTGTGGAAAAGGATTTCTCAATCAACGATCAATGATTGCCCATTCTGCCAATATTAGACTTACCCCGTTTTATTCCTCTCTAGCAGTGGTGTTTGCGAGTCCCTCAAGGAACGCGGCAACGGCTCCGTCCAGTGTAGCGTAAGCTAAATCACACCCATCGGCCAAGGCAAGAATACACCTTGTTTCCTTTATGCAGGCCTCGAACGTGGGAAGTCTTTCTTGTGATCTCTCGAAACCCTCTCCCAAGCGACTGGACAGTGGAACTCCTTGTTTAGGCCAATCACGTTCGAGCAACCATACCTCGTCAAAACCCGTAAATACGCCGACACGCGCGGCTCGGTAAAGCTTCTCAGGTGTGAGAAGTAGGGCTTCTGCCTCTAAGCGTGACTCAATTTTGTGCCATTCCAATATTGCCAGAATGTCGGAGGGATTGCGAGTGCTATCGATGCTTAGCACCATTGCAGAAACGAAGGTCGGCATCTGCTGAAAGTGCTGCGACAAAAGTTCTCCCACTTCACCCTGTAGAGTGCCATAATACAAGCCCGATTCTGTTTTCATATGATTGATTCCTCTCCTTGCATTGTATTGGTCAAAGGAGAACAAGTTGCGTGCATTAAAACGGAACAGGTCTAATTATGGGGTTTTAGCAATACGAAAAGCAATACGAAAAGGGGTCAATACGAAAAGGGGTCAGAACTATTTATTGCTTTTCCGTCGGCTTTCGTCCTTTCTTTTCGTCCTCCGCGGGTCTCCTTGTGCGTCGGGTGCCACTGACCAGAAAGTGATTTTTTTAGGTGCCACTAGCTGCTTGTCAGCCAGTGTTTGAGTGATTGTCCATTTTCCGGCGGTGCGTGCAAGCACACATCCTACATCTACTTCAGTTCAGCGTCCAAAACCAACACTTCTTCGGCCTTTGGTGTGAACGTTGCGGAACGACTACCGTAGCTTACTGTACATGGCCCGCCTTTCAGTGACTTGATTCTGGCTTCTACAAGCTTGCCGCCGGACCATCGTATATCCACTTCGAAACCACCCCGGGCATGCAGACCGGTCACTTTGCCATCGGTCCACTCGGACGGTAGTGCCGGCAGCAGGTCGATGCGGCCGTTATGTGACTGTAGTAGCATTTCGGCCAATGCGGCCGGCGCTGCAAAGTTGCAATCGATTTGGAATAGCGTACGACCGTCTAAGCATGATAGCATGTTGGGGAGCATGTTTTTCGCCATCAAGCGATCCATGTACCAAAGTGCTTTTTCGGAGTCCTTAAGCCGGGCGAAGAAACAGGACTTCCAGGCGTTGCTCCAGCCGACGTCGCCACCGAAACCGCGGCGTTCCAGCGTTTTACGGGCCGCCTCCAGTAGCCGACCGTCATTTTCGGTGATTTGTGCGAACGGGTGGAGGCCCAGCAAGTGCGAGGTGTGCCGGTGATGGGATTCGTGTTCTTTATAATCCTCTACCCATTCCCTGATCGTGCCGTCGGAGCCGATGGCTATGGGCGGCAATTTTTCAACAGCCTTCTCGAGTTGTACGCGGTAGTCCTGATCCCGGCCGAGGATCCGCGACGCTTCGATCACCGCGGAAAAAATCTCGCGCACGATGGACGTATGATAGGTCGATCCGCGGGTGATGCGCACGGGCTTGCCGGTCTGGGGGTGGAAATACATGTTCTCCGGCGACGTCGACGGCACGATAACGAGCTTGCCGTCCTGGTCGGTTACCAGATAGTCCAGCAGAAATTCGCTTGCACCTTTTAAGATCGGGTACGCCTGCTTGTCCAGATATTCGCGGTCTTGCGTGAACTCGTAATGGCGCCACAAGGTCGCGGCCATCCAAGCGCCGGCCAGGGGATCGAGCACGCCGTTTTGGAACTGCGAGTTCAAGTTCGAACCACTGGCCGTCGTGCGTCCGAAGGGATTAGTTACATGGCAGCAGAACCAACCTCGCGTGCCGTAGAGTTTTTTCGCCGACACTGCCCCTTTCTCGCTCAACCGAGTCATCCAGCCGACCAGCGAGTCCATGGTGCCCGGCACGTTGCATAAGTCGGCCGGCCAGTAGTTCATCTGCAAATTGATGTTCAGATGATAATCCGATTCCCAGGGCGC
Source organism: Pirellulales bacterium (assembly GCA_016934075.1). Classification (GTDB taxonomy): domain Bacteria; phylum Planctomycetota; class Planctomycetia; order Pirellulales; family Thermoguttaceae; genus JAFGTN01. Next base: position 490 of record JAFGTN010000772.1, on the reverse strand, counting down.
CCACATGTGATGGTTCCAGATACCCTGCAGATTGGCGGGCAAAACTCCCGGGGCACGCGAACTCGACATCAGCAGATATCGCCCGAACTGGAATACCAAAGCGGCCAGTCCAGGATCTTTTTTGTTTTTGCGGAACAATTCCAGCCGTTTGTCGGTGGGCAACTCGCTCAATTTTTTGTCATTCTCGCGATCGCCTACCAGGTTGAGCGACACCAGCGAGAATATCGAACGATGTTCGGCCACGTGGTCTTGTTTCAGTTCTTCCCAAGTTTTAGTAGAGGCTTTTTCCAGGATGGCACCGGCCTTGCGACCGGAATCGATTGTACGGTCGAAGTTCATCTTGTCCAGATTGTAATCCGTCGCGGCGGTGAAAAGCAGAAGCGCCTCGTCGGCGCCTTCTATGACCAGTGCATCGCCGTCTGCTCGCACGGTTCCCCCGGTGGACTTGACCAGAAGTCGGCCCGCGAATTTCATGTGCTTGCCGCCCGGG
>JAFGTN010000771.1 GCA_016934075.1 Pirellulales bacterium | reverse complement strand
TACCGCAGGACGGTCGAATCCAACTCAGCGTGGGCGGTCACCCCATCGATATGCGCGTGAGCGTTTTACCCACCATGTTCGGCGAAAGCGTCGTGCTGCGTATCCTCGACCGCTCGGTGATCATGCTGGACTTGGACGCCATGGGCCTCGAATCCACTGACCTCAAGGATTTCCGCCGCATCATACGCAAGCCTAACGGCATCGTGCTGGTCACCGGTCCCACGGGCTCCGGAAAAACAACCACGCTCTATGGCGCTCTGACGGAGTTGAACGAGGTTACGGACAAACTGATTACAACCGAGGACCCGGTCGAATACGATATCGACGGTATTGTTCAGATTCCCATCGACGAGAGCATCAACAACACCTTCGCCCAGTGTCTGCGCAGTATCTTGCGGCAAGATCCCGACCGGATTCTCGTGGGCGAGATCCGCGACCTGGAAACGGCTGAAATTGCCGTGCAGGCATCGCTCACCGGCCACATGGTTTTCAGCACCCTGCACACCAACGACGCGCCCAGCACGATCACGCGTCTGCGCGACATGGGCGTGCCGCCGTTCCTCCTGACGGCCACGCTCGAGGCCGTGCTGGCCCAGCGGTTAGTGCGAAAGATCTGCTCCAAGTGTATCGAAGAGACCATGCCCGACACCGACAAGCTCTCCGAGTTGAACCTCACGCCCGACGACGTGATGGGCAAAAAAATATTCCGTGGACGCGGGTGCGAGTCGTGCAACAACACCGGTTTCAAGGGCCGCAGCGGCCTCTTCGAGCTGATGGAAATGAACGACGTCCTGCGCGACGAGATCAACGACGGGGCTTCCACGCAACGGCTCAGAAGCTCGGCCCTGAAGCAGGGCATGCGGCCGCTGCGCACTGCGGGGCTGGCCAAACTATACGGTGGAATTACCACCATCGACGAAGTTATTCGTGAAACGGTTATAGATGATTAAATAAGAGGATAGAGCCATGCCAACCTTCCAATTCGAAGCGATGGACTCCACCGGCAACGAGATCAAAGATGTGATCGATGCCCAAACGGAGGAAGAGGCCCAAGCTACCATACGGCAGATGGGATACTTCGTCACGAAGATTTCCGTGAAGAAGGCTCGCCAGACTGCCGCGGAGAAAAAAGCCTCCAAAAAACAAGGAAAGTCGTTCGCCCTCGGCGGCGTGAAGATGAAGGTGCTCACCACCTTCACGCGACAGCTTTCCATTCTGCAGGACGCCGGTTTGCCCATCCTTCGCAGCCTGCGAATCCTCGAACAACAATCAAAACCGGGAGCCCTGAAAAACAGCCTCATCGACGTCTGCGATGAAATCGAGGCCGGGGCCACGCTCTCCGAAGCCATGGGCAAGTCGCCCAAGGCATTCAATCGGCTATACGTCAACATGATCAAAGCCGGTGAGGCGGGCGGTGCCTTGGAAATCATTCTTCGCCGTCTGGCCGAGTTCCAGGAACGGGCAGAAGCTTTGCGGCGAAAGGTCAAGGGCGCCTTGGTCTACCCGGTCGTGGTCGTCCTCTTCGCTGTCGGTATCTTGACCTTTATTATGTACAAGATCGTGCCTGCCTTCGAGAAAATCTTTACCGACTTCGAGACCGAACTGCCTCCTATGACCACGGTGCTGATTACCGCCTCGAATATGACGGTGCGGTTTTGGTATTTATTGCCCCTTGTGCCCACATGTATATGGCTAGCCATCAAACTCATAAGAAAATTCTCGGCCGGGCGGAAAGGATGGGACATGTTCTTGCTGAAAATGCCCATCTTCGGCCAATTGGTCGAAAAAAATATCGTGGCCCGAACCACGCGCACCCTCGGCACGCTGGTTTCCTCCGGCGTGCCCATTCTCGAAGCGCTGCACATCACCAAAGAGACCTCGGGCAACGCCGTTTTCGAAAACCTTTACCAGAAGGTCTACGAGGCCATTCGCGAGGGTGAATCCATCGCCCAGCCGCTCAAGGACAACGCGCGGCCGGGCTTCGATCCCGTGGCTATGTTCTTCTGGTTCTGCTTCATCGCCGGCCCCGTCGGCCTGCTGATGTATATAACGCGCATGAACGCCCGCATCATCGACGACATGGTCGTCAACATGGTCGACGTGGGCGAAGAGACGGGCGAACTCGACACCATGCTCTACAAGGTGGCCGACACCTACGACGAAGAGGTGGCCGTCTTGACCGACAGCTTGATGAGCCTCATGGAACCGCTCCTCATCATCATGCTCGGCGGTATCGTGGGCTTCATCGTCGTGGCCCTCTTCATGCCGTTGATTAGCCTGATTCAGAAACTTACGTAAGGGCATAAATAAAAAACCATTCGGCCGCTTGCGGCCAGGAGGAAACGAATATCATGGAAGCCTCTACCAAACGCAATAAACAGGGTGCCACTGGCTGCTCGTCAGCCAGTGTTGTTTCGCGCCGCGGCTTCACCCTTGTGGAACTGCTGACCGTGATCGTAATCATCGGCATCCTGGCCGGGCTCATCTCCGCCGCCGCCATCCCCGCCATCCGCGCCGCGAAGCGCGCCACGATCAAAGCCGAAATCGCCCAGCTTTCCGCCTCTTTGGAAGCATACAAAACCAAGTTCGGCGACTACCCGCCCGATTTCGCGGGCGTGAACGATGGGAACCAAACTAGCACAACACCCTTGGAGGCCGACATGCGAGACGCCGTCCTGCGGCATTTCCGCAAAGCTTTTCCGAAGTACACGCCGGGTGCGTGCAACAATCATGGGGCTACAAATGATCCCTATATAAGACTCATGTGTGATATCAACTACGCCACCAAGGCTGACCCGTCAGATTCGACGTGGAACACCGGAATACCTCCCTACCAGCCGCCGGATCGAGGTGGTTTGAGTCCGGCCACGGCCATGGTGTTCCTGCTGGGTGGCCCGCCCGCTCCCAAAGGTTCGCCTACCAAACTGTTGGGCTTCAGCGCCAACCCGGCCAACCCCTTTGCCCGCGGCGGCAGCCGTTTACAGCCGCTCTACGAATTCGACGAGACGCGGCTGGTGATCGACTACCACACAAACAACGACGGTCCGGCGTCGTTTGCCTACTACATCCCGCCGCACATCCAGCAGACGGACGATGGCAGCAAGGCTCCTTACGTCTACTTCCGCCCGAGAAACAGCAACTATCAGATGACATACTCGTCGGGCTCGTCGACCTATTACGAGCTGCCCTTCTTCTGGCAATCGCAAGAGCAAGGCGTCTGCTTGCCATATGCCGAAACCGTCACGTTCGACGGCAGCAACAATGTGACGGACATAACCCGCTGGGCCGAGCCCAAGAAGTTCCAGATCATCTGCGCCGGTCTCGACGGCATCTACACCGCGCTGCCCAACAGACCGTCCCAAGTACCGATAGAAAACACTCGCTACCTCAATACGAACGGCGGCAACATCGGGCCCGAGGAAGCCGACAACCTTACCAGCTTCATAGAGGGCAGACTGGAAGACCGACCGGAGAAATAAACCATGAACGGTCAGCTTCGTTACATAACACACGGTGGGTGCCACTGGCTGCTTGCCAGCCGGTGCAAGAGGCCGGGGTCTGATAGTAGGGAACACTGGTTGACGAGCAGCCAGTGCCACCCACGATCGGGTTTCACCCTGATCGAGCTGCTGATTACGATCACCATCATCGGTTTGCTCTCGGCCGTCGTTCTGGGAGCCCTGCAATCGGCCCGCGAAACCGCAAAATACGCCAAAACCAAAGCCACAATCACAAAACTCCACTACATCATCATGGCCCGATACGACTCGTATCGGACACGGCGGGTGCCGATTGATACGAAGGGGATGAATCCACAAGCTGCTGCACATGCTCGTCTTATGGGCCTTCGCGATCTCATGCGGATGGAGATGCCGGATCGGTCGAGCGATCTGAGCGTTCTCGTGCCGCCCATTATATCTGACCCTCCGTCGATATTATCGAGATACAGACGACTCGGCGATAAAGACAAAAATGGCACGATCGATCTCGGACTCCACCCATCGGCAGAATTGCTTTACATGATAGTTATGGCAATTCCCGAGGCGGCCGAACAATTTAGCGGCACGGAAATTGCCGATACCGACGGCAATGGTCTTCCAGAGTTTATCGATGGTTGGGGGCATCCAATCAAATTCATCCGATGGCCTGTAGGTTTTTTAAGGGATGGAAGTGTAGTCAAGATAACTCCCCCTGTCACTATTACCTATGGTGCCGAAACTGATTTACAAGACGTAAATACTCCAGACCCGTTTGATCCAATGAAAATAACTGGCGGTTTCGCCGTTTTTCCGTTGATATATTCGGCGGGTCCAGATGGTGTTTACGATATAAATAATGGCTACGGTTTGATATACGTCAATGCTGGCGGCAACCTCAATCCGTATGTTGTGGATACAAACGTTTACTTTGCCGGTCAACCTGTACACCTTAATCAAGACGGCAGCCCCAACGGAACTCCTGCTCCGGAAAATCTTTACCACTACGACAACATCCACAACCACATGCTGGAGGTCAGGTAATATGAACGATCTCCGTAAGCAGATGTCAGATTTCAGAGGGCAGAGGGCAGAGCATAGAAGACAGTTGTTAGCCCCGTCGCCTGCGACGGGATTTCCGACAGGGTGCCACTGGCTGCTTGACAGCCAGTGCCTGGGGCGAAAAAACCGCCGTGGTGTAACCCTGGTCGAGCTTCTGGTTGTGATTACCATCATGATGATGCTGGCCGCCTTTGCGCTGCCACGACTGGGGCCCATGGCCAAGGAACGCAAGATCCGCGAAGCGGCACGCTCGGTGAACGTCTTCCTCAACCGTGCCCGCAGCCGTGCCATCGAAACCGGCCGGCCCTGTGGCGTGGTGTTTCAGCGAATAGATGGCGACCCCCGCGCCGTAAACATGCTCTTCCAAGCCGAAGTCCCGCCGCCCTATGCGGGCGATACGGTTTCGTCTCGGATTACGGTGCAAGGAACTTTTCCTAATTATCTGGCCAATGTTCCCATCGGAACATTTCAGCCGAAGATGATCCGACGCGGCGAACTATTACAAATCAACGGACAAGGACCATGGTATACGATTACTGGACCGGACACGCATGACGTTGACGGTAATCTTACCCCTGATAACAACGGCGATGGGAATCCCGACGGTGACGACGTGATTGATGGTAATGTTCCCACTAATCCAATATCACCCATAACTCGTTTATTCCTATCCGTTGATCCACGGAGTCAAAACGCACTCCCCTGGGGCACCACCCCAAGCGCTCCATTGCCCTTCAAAATCCTCCGTCAGCCAACCCGCACAATCGCCCAACCGCTCACCCTGCCCGTGGGAACGGCGGTCGATCTGAGATGTTCGGGCACGGAGGTGACCGACGCGGGCAACAACCAGCGTTTCGCTACCGGCAGCGGTGACGTGACTATCATGTTCTCGCCCAACGGTTCGGTGGGGCGTTTTTACTACGACAATGCCTTAGGTAACCAGGTGGTCGACGCCACCGACCCCATTTATCTGCTTATCGGCTGGCGCGAGCTGGTCGCCAACTACGCGGTTCAAGATCCCTCGCTCGCCGGCGTCGACGAAGAGGAATTTTCGAACTGGCAGACGCTGACCAATTTCTGGATCGCGATGAATTCGCAAACCGGCCTGGTCACCACGGCCCCCATTGCCCACTCCGACCAGGCCTATGCCGATGCCGCGAAACTGCCCGGCTCATATACCACCCTGACCTGGCAGAAATACATGATCGACGCATCGCGCCAATACGCCCGCCAGGCGTCGTCGAAGGGAGGGCGGTAGTTATGAGAGGACAGATGATAGATGACAGAGGACAGAGGGCAGAGGGCAGAGGGCAGTTGTTAGCCCCGTCGCCCGCGACGGGATTTGCGACTGGGTGCAGAGGGCAGTTGTTAGCCCCGTCGCCCGCGACGGGATTTGCGACCATATGGTACTCGCTACTCGTCAGTTGCCGGTTGTTAGCCCCGTCGCCCGCGACGGGATTTCCGACCGGGTGGCACTGGCTGCTTGTCAGCCAGTGTTGGAGGACTCGTGGTGATTGTGAGAAACACTGGCTGACAAGCAGCCAGTGGCACCCATCGAAACGCGGCCGTCGCGGTATTACTTTGCTCGAGGTGCTGGTATCCATCGGCGTGATCGCCGTGGGCCTGCTGGGCGTTGCCACGCTCATCCCCCTGGGCTCCTTCGCCGTAAACGAAACCGCCAAAGCCGACCGTTCCGCCGCCCTAGGCCGCGCCGCCATGCACGAAGTGCGGGTAAGGGATATGCTGGAGCGGATGCGGACGTCAAACTACGCTCGCTGGCATTTTGCTCGCAATGGTCTTGCGTTCGACAATTCGGCGCTCGGTAATACGGCTAGAAATTTATTTCTCCTTGGTCAGCCATTTGCGATCGACCCGATGTTCGCCACCGAGGCCGCGGTACAGCAATCAGCGGTCGGATTCGATGTGTTCCCATATGCTCCCGCCAATCCTCCGTGTATTACGCTTCCGCAACTCCAAGTCTTAATGCTTAACAATGCCCGTCTTACGCGTCTGCGGCTCGATTCATTTGAAGGAGCCCTGCGAATGGATAGGCCAACGGACTCACCGCCATTTGTATACTACACAGCGAGTGATCCCTTACGGGCTGCTCTTTCAGAACAACACAAACCCGTCCTCGACCGAATTTTCTTCTGGCAAGACGATTTGCTCTTCGACCTCGATGCAGACGATCCCGACCGACGTCCTCGGCAGAGTTATGTCTGGGACGACGCGAACCGAGAAGTGACACCGTTTCCGATTCGCAGTGACGATAATTTACCGTCAACGATAAGCGCTTCAGTTAATAAACCGCTCCACGCCCAGGGCGAGAACTTATACTCCTGGATGTTGACCGTTGAGCCCGATCCCACGGAGTTACCGAACACTTTGCCACAATTAACGGCTCACAAGCAAAAGGTATACACGGTTTCAATAGTCACTTTTTATAGGCGAGACTTTTCATGCGATGCCAACCCGCCCTGTGAGCGATTCGTTGAAATGAATTTCCTCGGAACGCGTATAGGCGGCGGCGATGCAATGCTAGGTGTGCCCGTTGCATCTATGTCGACTCAAGAAGAAGCCGAAGAATTTCTAAAGATAAAAGAGAACCAATGGACCTTGGTGACGGGCTTTGTGCGTGAACCACGTCTTGACGTTATTTACAATGCTTACACAGGCCTTGAAAGCGGTATTCGCCGCATCGCAAAATGGTATCGCGTGATTCGGCTTGACGACGAAGTGCAATTGATTCCGGCTAATACGGCTCCATATAACTTTTCGGAACCATATTACATCCGCAACATTACTATGGCCGGACCAGATTGGGATCCGAATTGGCCTAACTCGTTAACACTTGGTCCAACTGGTAGTACTTGGACTTTAACCAATACACCCCACGCCACCATAATCGACGGCGCCATCGGCGTATACACAACCACCGTTACACTGGATTAGATGAGCAATGAGCAATAAGACATAAGACATAAGACATAAGACATAAGACATAAGACATAAGACATAAGACATAAGACATAAGACATAAGACCCGGGAGGGCGAAGCTCCCGCTGAGCCGCGGGTGGAGGCTGGGAATGTCGAAAGTCGAAATCAGAATGAGGAAAGAATTAAGAATGGCCAGTAACCAGTGACCAATGATCAATGATCAATGACCAAATCCGACCTCCTTCGTTACCTTCGTTCCCTTCTGTAATATAAAACTAAAACCTAAAACCTGACAACTGAAACCTGACAACTGAAAACTGACAACTGCCAACTGAATACTGAAATCTGAAAACTGCCAACTGCCAACTGAATACTGAAAACTCTCAGCGTCCTAGCGCCTTCGCGCCTTCGCGTTAAAACAAAAAGCAAAAAACGCAAAGACGCCAAGCCGCAAAGACGCAAACAATAATTCAAGCAATAAACCAGATACGATAAAACCATAATCCCCTTAAAAACCTTCGTTCCCTTCGTTCCCTTCTGTAATATAAAACTAAAACCTGACAACTGACAACTGACAACTGACAACTGACAACTGAAAACTGACAACTGAAAACTCTCAACGTCCTAGCGCCTTCACGCCTTTGTGTTAAAGCAAAAAGTAAAAATTAACGCAAAGACGCCAAGCCGCAAGGAACAATCGGGCGATACGAATGGGCCAGGGCAACGGCTTATCGCCATGAGGATGAATATCATGCATAAACACAATCAAAAACGCAAAGGCGTGATTCTGCTTATCGTCTTGGGCATGTTGGCCATGTTCGGGCTGATCGGCGTCACCTTCGTGCTGCTTTCCGGCCACGCTCGCCGCAGCGCCACGGCCCAAGCCAAAGTCGGCCAGGCCAACAACCCGCCCGACCGCCAAGGCAACAACGTAATAATGCAAATCCTCCGCGGCACCAACGACCCCGCCTCAGTTCTCAGATCGCACAGCTTGCTGGAAGATTTGTACGGAAATGGGTATGCCGAAGGGCAATTCAATGCCGCACCCGCGGCCTATGTCGGCAACCAGATAATGTCTGTTATGGCAATAGCCACGGGCACAAACCCGATCGCGGCTCCATACGAACAATACGTGGGCCGTGTATTAACCATGACCAGCGGAAACGCAACCGGAAAAAGCACTCGCATTGTGGGTTTCGTCGCGGCAACGGGATTCCAAATCCTGCGATTCGACTCGCCAACCCAACCGGCCAATGGCGACAACTTTATCATCAACGGCACCCCCTTCTCCGGCACGGGTTTTGGATACAACCCGGCAGCCACCGGGGCAAACCCGTTGCTGACTGCCACCGATCCGCGAACAGGTGTAAACCCAAACGGAGCCGATGGCCAAGATGCTCAGTTTGCTCTTTTGCCAAATCCCCAGCCGTTTACACCGACTGGAACCTACACCGATCCCGCCGGTCCGGGTGGAGCCAACGAGGATTATGATGCGGCAGACTACCAGAACATGCTACTTGCATCGTTGGTCCCACAAGGCGGTGGCGTCACTATTCCAATCCCCTCGCTGCACCGTCCGTCACTGGTAAATTATTGGTTCCATCAGTTGATCCCACTTCTGGGAACCACTTGGCCAAATGAAGCGATAACAAATGAAGAGAAATGGCGTGCTTTTATCAATCCGGAAATACGGGTAAACATGCAAGGACTCACGCCTCTTGCTCCCGGCAATGTAAACCAACCTTGGACTTGGGCAAGCCCAGCCGATAGGCTTGCTTTTCAAACGATAATAGCAAACTATAAACGTCGCATCATCTTTAGACCGATCATAGACGACCATCCTGATTTTACCGGCAGCAATTCTGACCCAAACGTTATGGGCATGTATATAAATGCTGCCGGGGCAGTAGTTCCAACCTACAACTGGGACGTCGACAACGACGGCGACGGCATCGCCGACAGCATTTGGGTTGATGCGGGCCTGCCGGTCCGCACCATGCGCGACGGCCGCCAATACAAACCTCTGGTCGCCATCCTCTGCACCGACATGGACGGCCGCCTGAACCTCAACGCGCATGGGTGTCTGGCACAGGCAGCGTATCAGTGGGACGCTGCGACGTTATCGACGATTTCGACCAACCCACCCGATACGGGGATATACGACACGGCGGGCAATCCGCTGATGATTGCGGCCGGTGGAACTTTCAATTTGACGGCCTTCCCGCACGGTCAGGGAATCGGACCGGCTGAAATTAACCTCTGGGGCGCTGGAATTCTCTCTAAGGATGAGTATCGCAACCTGCTGCGCGGCATTACGAATCCCTCCACAACCCACGGGCGATACGGTCAAGTCCCGGCGGCCGATTATACTTTGCCATTGGTGGGCTCCATTAACCAGGCGACCGGTATCAACCCGCTCTCAACCAACAAATGGTTCGACTATCCGGCTACCTACGACAACAGTTCGGCTGCCGGCACGCGCTCTTACGGAACGCCGCTGGATCTGCAGGGCAGCGTGGTTGTGGGGCTGGACCTGCGCGGTCAGCCGCTATACCAATCGACCAATGCCCTTAACACCGACATAACAATCAGCAATATGAATCCAGTGGACACGGCTGACGGGTCACCACAGCGGCGCGCTTGGCGGTTGGTAAGTAATCCGTATGACCTGGACCTCTCGGACGTAGGCCGCGGCGTGACGCCTGCCCATGCGTCTGATAGCCCGTTCATGGTCGACACGCCTTTCACTCCGGCCGAACTCGAGACCATCCTGCGCCCATACGACAGCGACAACAATCTCCTGCCCAACCGCCTCACGACCCTGGCACCAGGCTTGGCCACCACTCCAGAACGTCGCTTCGAAGTAACAACCGAAAGCTGGAGCCTGCCGTGTCCGGCGGTGGTTATGCCGCCCGAGTTGCATGCGAACGCCAGCGTTCAGACCTGGTTCCAACCACAATCAAATAAGGCGAACAACTTAGCAGATCTGTTGCGGGCCAGACTGGTTGAAGCCAATCCGGCAATATTTACAGACCCAACGAATGCTGCACAAGTTAACCAATTGAATATCATGGTGAACTACTTGGCTTCGCCCGAACTCCTGTCGGACTTGAAGCTAGACCTCAATCGCCCCTTCGGCAACGGTTGGGACGACGACGGCAACAATGTTGTGGATGAGCCCGGGCGCGTCGTGGCTGGTGGAAGTGGGTTTGTGCTCGACGGTATTTTCCACGGCGAAACAACCGATGCTTCCGGGGTACAGGAAGGAATGAAACAGGTTAATTCGGCTGGAGGAGCACTTTCAGGCATTTCCATCAATCACTGTATTGGCGTGGATGTGAATCAAGACGGAACTGTCAATAATGCCGACCGTGCTATGGCTCGGCAGCTTTTAGCTCGCTATCTTTTCACGATGATGATGGCTTTACGCGATCAGGGTTACGTGCAACCTCCAGTCGGAGCAGAGCCGTTGACACCCGTACAGCAAGATGAATTGACTGTAAGACGAATTGCTCAATGGGCAATAAATGTCGTCGACTTCAGGGACGCCGATGCTATTATGACCCCCTTCGAATACGACGCGGAACCATTTGTAGATAACAGCACGCCCCCCGATGGCAATCCGTGGGATGTTGACGGTGTGATAGGTGCGGGCAGCACAGATGACACGGCATCTCATCGACGACTAGTTTGGGGGTGCGAGCGACCCGAACTTCTCTTGACCGAAACCCTTGCATTTCATGATCGGCGGGTAGCGGATACTGCATTTGATGATGGACCATCGAGTAAGTTGGGAACAGGGCCTGGAAGTGATCCAGATTTCGACCAAACCAGGATTCCTCAGGGTTCAGCATTCTTCGAATTATATTGCACCGGCTACGGCAGCGAAAACAACGCTATCTCACCTGGTTCACTATATCAATACAATAATACTACCGGTACATGGATGATTGATCTCAGTAGACTTGCGCCGGCTGAAACGAGTAGTCCAACCCTGCGTTATCCCGTATGGCGGTTGGCCATTAGCGAAAGTATTCCAGGCGATGCCAATAACGATTTGCGGGCTCGACAGCAAGCAAATCCAAGCAGCGTTTCCATGGAACCGGAACAGTTTTCCAGTGAACTCAACACTACAGGGAGGTCAACATTACTGCACAATCCCGCTGGCGACCTAAACATACAAATCGAACGCATCGTCTGGTTCTCTACACAGGCTCCCACAACCAACCACGACGACTACGACCGTATTTACTACAAGAGAACCGGTTCTTCTTATTTAAATCCAGGTGAGTATGCACTCATTGGGCCTCGCAATGTAACGAATATTGGTGCCATTACGACAACCCTTGGTCAGCCATCTCAGCATACGATTCGCCTAAATCCTGTCGGCGTCGTAGACAACGATGGGACAAACAACTATCCCAACACAGCATCTGAGATAAAACCGGCCATTGGAATAGTTGTAGCGGGGGAAGCGCCCGCTGCGTGGGCGAATGCCCCCACTACGGCACCAATGGGTATCGGGATTAGCGTTTCCGAGCCTCTCTTTTCCGGATCATATTATCCGGAACCAACTCGAGTTGGTAGAACTCCCGGGTTATGGGATGCCTATGGAGATTTGGATCAAGTCGATACCACGGCTAGGTTTGGTGACCACCCGGAAGACTCGCAACCGGGTACTCCACTCGAATCCGATGGCTTGCTTGCAAGAGGTACAACTCCCAACTATAAAACCGTCTTCCTGCAACGGTTGGCCAATCCGCTAGAACCGTACCACCGTGATCGCAATCCATACCTGACGGTCGATTGGTCGCCAATAGATTTGACTGTTTTCAACGGTGAGAGTAGTGCGACCAATGATCCAGACGATCCTAATCCTGTGAGTAAAACTGTTCAGTTTCAGACGCGTCAACGTGGAGCCACCGCAGTCCCGCCAAATTACAATTTGTGGTCAGCAGTAAGTGAAGATCCGACGGATACTACAGCCTCTGGACCGGCTACTAACAACTTCCGGCATAACTTGGAACACACGCTTGGTTATATTGGCAGTCGATTTCAAGATACCAGTAAAACTCCCAGTTGGAGAACGACCACAAGCACTCCTCCAACTCCCGGTATTTACCGCGGCGACCCTTTGGAACCATTTCCTTGGCTTGCATGGAACAATCGACCGTTTACTAGCCAACTTGAGCTTATGCTGGTTCCAACCAGTCATCCGGGACGGTTGCTTTCCGAATACACGACAGCTTCTGGTGCCAATCCTTACAATGCCGGGGTAGGAATTCCAGCTTTTGGAATCCCCTTCGGAAGCTTGGCGAATTTATTCAATTCATCCAACGTGGCAAACGGATCTCCGGAATTACACCGACTCTTAGAATTTATCCGCGTGCCCTCGCCCTTTGTGGGAACGGAGTTGCAGGGCAATCCGGTTACTTTTTCCGGGGGAACACATAATTTCCAGCCGCCGTTTAATCGTATCTCCAAACGCCGCGATCCGGGCCGGGTTAACTTGAATACGATTACTAGCGAGAACGTCTGGAACGGCGTGCGCGGCAGCTTTCCCACTCCGTTGTGGAATGATTTAAACGTAAGTCGCGGAGGGTTTCCCGGAGCGAATATGCTTACCATGGATAACAATCTGCCCACTCGATTCGCCAATCCTTTCCGCTCATTTGCCGGGCTATATAATATTCCCAATGTCCCGCCATTACAAGCTGCAGTCGGTTCGGAAGTGAATGCGACATTCCTGCGAGTCGATCCTACTGGAAACAATCCGATCTTCCGCTTTGCATCGACTTCGCCGATCAACGGCACCGACCGCAATCCGTACTTCCGCTATCAACTGCTAAACCGACTCGGCAGCACGGCCACCAACCGCTCGAACGTATACGCCGTGTGGGTGACGGTGGGGTATTTTGAGGTGGAGCCGACGACTTGGGTGGATGCAGGTGGTGGCGTTGACGCGCGTGGTCTAACTCAAGCACAATTCCAAAAGATCTACCCCGACGGCTTCCAGCTCGGGCAGGAGTTGGGTTCCGACACGGGCGACATTACTCGTCATCGATCGTTCTACATCATCGACCGTTCGATACCCGTCGGTTTCCAAAGAGGCGAAGATCACAACGTCAAAGATGCGATCCTCCTGCATCGATTTATTGAGTGAAGATAGACGTCAGATTTCAGTAGTCAGTTATCAGTAGTCAGGTTTGAACATTGATCATTGGCCATTGATCATTGCTCGCCTCCGCCCTTCGCTTGCGCTTCGGGTTAGTATTTTTCCCGGTTTCAGGTTTTATTACAGAAGGGAAGAAAGGAAACGAAGGTTTTTTAAGGTAATTATATTTTTGTCGTATCTGGTTTATTGTTTGAATTTTTGTTTGCGTCTTTGCGGCTTGGCGTCTTTGCGTTAATTACTTTTGGTTGGTTTACTTTTAACGCGAAAGCGCTAGGACGCTAGGAGTATAAGACTCCGGACTTCAGTTTTCAGTCGTCAGTTATCAGTAGTCAGGTTTGATCATTAAACATTGATCATTCGTCATTCTTTCCTCATTCTGATTTCGACATTCGACATTCCCGCCCTCTGCCCTCCGTCCCTCGCTTGCACTTCGGGTTAGTATCTTCCGTCCCTCGCTTGCGCTTCGGGTTAGTGAAAACAGTCTCAAAACTGATAACTGAAAACTGAAAACTGACAACTGAAAACTGATAACTGACAACTGAAAACTGATAACTGACATCTCATACCTCAACCGCCCGCAATCGCAGCGCGTTACAGATCACCGAAACCGAGCTGATGCTCATTGCGGCGCTGGCCAGCATGGGGCCCGGCAGCAGGCCGAACGCCGGATATAGCAGCCCGGCGGCTATGGGAATGCAGAGGGCGTTGTAGACGAAGGCGAAGAACAGGTTCTGGCGGATGTTCCGCATCGTGGCATGGCTCAGCCGCCGCGCGCGGACGATGCCCATCAGGTCGCCGCCCAGCAGCGTCACGCCCGCCGTCTCCATAGCCACGTCGGTCCCGCCGCCCATGGCGATGCCCACATCGGATCGGGCAAGGGCGGGCGCGTCGTTTATGCCGTCGCCGGCCATGGCCACCGTGCTGCCCCGGGCTTGCAGCCGCTCGACCACATCGGCCTTCTCCTGGGGCAAAACCTGGGCCTGGAAATCGTCGATCCGCAGCTCGCGGGCGACCGCCTCGACCGTCGCCCGATTGTCGCCGCTGGCGATCAT
>JAFGTN010000770.1 GCA_016934075.1 Pirellulales bacterium | reverse complement strand
GCTTCGTAAACGCCGCGGCTCTTCATGCCCACGAAGCGGTTCTCGATCATGTCGATGATGCCCACGCCGTTGCGGCCGCCGATTTCGTTAAGCGCGGCTACAATATTGGCCGGGCTTAACTTCTCGCCGTCGACCGAAACGGGTACGCCCGACTCGAAGGCGATTGTGACATCCTCCGCCTTGTCGGGCGCGTCTTGTGGTTTGGTGACCATGCCGAAATCGACCAGATCGATGCCGTTGACTGTAAGGTCTTCGATCTGCCCGGCTTCGTAGCTGATGTGAAGACAGTTTTCATCCGAGCTGTAGGGTTTGGCCACCGAGGCCGTGACGGGAATGTTCTTTTCGGCACAATAAACCAGCATTTCGCTGCGACCCGGGAATTTCTGCCGGAAATTTTCCATCCGCCAAGGTGCTATCACGCGGATTGTGGGATCGAGGGCCTCGGCCGCCAGTTGGAAACGGCACTGGTCGTTGCCCTTGCCCGTCGCCCCGTGCGCAAAGGCGTCGGCGCCGACTTCGCGGGCGACCTGCAGGCAGACCTTCGAGATCAAAGGCCGAGCGATCGACGTGCCCAACAGGTAGACGCCCTCGTACTTGGCCTGGAACTGCATGATTGGAAAAGCCAAATCGCTGCAAAGCTCCTCGCGCATGTCCAGCGCGCGGGCCGACTTGGCCCCCAGCCGCTCGGCCTTATCGAGAATCGCCTGACGATCCTCGCAGGGTTGTCCCAGGTCAACATAAACGGCATGTACATCGTACCCCTCGTCCTGCAGCCACCCCAAAAGGACCGAGGTATCCAATCCACCCGAATAAGCTAGTACACAACTTGGCATTAGTCCGCCTCTGTATTTCTATCAACACTCAAAAAGTTTTGATCATCTTCACACAAACCAAACATTATCGCGGGCGGCGATTCGGTTTGCAATGGGGAATAGAGGAGTAGATGCGATTTATTCAAATAGGTTCAGCAGGGACATTGCCTGGCGATGTTGCGTTGTGGCACATCTAGCCTGGTCATGTTGTGATCTTCTAACAGGCAGGATGCCCGAGCCATAAAGATGGTTAATAACAACTTTATCAACGAGCCGCAACAATTTATTGCTTGTTCGGATCGCGGTTCTTCCAGGGGAAGCTTTGGTCGACTAGTCGCCACTTGATGAATTTCGCAATTCCCGGTTCTACTCTGAGTGTACTGGAGCCAAGCATCTTGGTGCCTTGCAAGCTGGTTTTTAATGGAATGTACCAGAGCGTGCGGTCGGGATCTTTTTCCGCCGAAGCGCCTGGCGAGTAGCGGCGAAAGATGGCTTCGAAGCGTTTGGCCTGCTGCACGGCGCGGGAGTTTTCGCCGCCCACGAGAATCATCGTCGACAGCTCGTGGAGCATGGGGCGGAGGGCCATGGCACGCTTGGCGCTGAGACCGTGGAATGCCCACTGCGGCGAGATCAGAACCAGGGCCTTCACGTCCTGGCCCTGTTTGCCCGTGTTCAGAGGCGGCCAACTCCAATCCATCCGAGCCCAATCCAGGGCCACCACAGCGCCCATTTCGGAGCCTACGATGCAGAGCTTATCGATATTCAATTCGCCCTCATTATTTTTCTCCATGAGAAACTTTTTCAAAGTCTCCATGTCGCAGTCGACCATCCGCAAAAACTGTTGACTCGGCAGTTTGTCGGCTTCCAGTGGTTGGCTTGCGCCTCGGGCGTGTATGCTCTCGCCGTGGCCGCGGAGGTCGGGTACAAGTACCGCATGACCCAGGCGTTGCAGATACGGCGCCAAGATGTTGTAGTCGCCGCGGCTACCCTTCCACATGTGTAACAGAATTACGGGCACGCTCTGGTTGCCTTTGGTGCCGGGGAAGAATGTGGCATTCAAGCGCACTCCGTCCTTGGTTTCCAGAACGATATTTTCGGGCGGTTGCGGTTCGTCATCTGATTTCGTGGCTTTCTTAGCCGGGCGGGCAGGTGTTTTGGCCGGGGGCTTTTGAACGACTTTCTGTGTGGTTTTCTTCTGCTTGGCTTGTGCCAGGGCGGTTGTCGAGAATGCCCGCGAGAGAAGCAGCCCGACAACCAGGACGGAGAAAACGCAAACCTTTAACCAATTGTAATCACTGCGGTGGTGGAGGAATGATATTTTCGACAAAGACATGAATTCCAAGCCTTCTACGTGGTTCACTGTTAAGAATGGAAGGTGAGATAACCATGTGCTGAATTGTGCACATAAGTAACACATTACCTACTAATAATCGTATGTTACCCGACTGCGCCAGTCAACGCGTGGAAAAGAGTCGCTTATAAGCGTTCTGGTTTGAAACTGCACGTAGATATTCGGCAAAGTAGCATGTTTACCCTTTGGGTAAACACGCCCAAGACACCGCCGCAGTATAACAAACCACAAATTTTTTTTTGTGCCACCAAGCCCCAATCGTACCACGAATTAACCCCTGGTTAACTCCCTGCTGACCAATCCTGTGCGCCGGGTTTATAAACCCCGCGCTAACCCCGTCACCCCCTCTCGCGTTGTTCCCGAAACCTAACCCCAACAACAACTTCCGCGCCACACACCCCTCTAGCGTCAAACGTTCGAAACCCCAAAACCGTATCTCCTTACCAAATAACGACTTAAGAATTCGCATGTCGCGAATCGCAAATCCCTGAAAACACCATACATCATCTAACTCCAAACCTCAAAGCAATTTATGGCCACCAAGCCGCACCCTCAAAACACAAAAAAACAAAAAACCACCCCACAACCCCAGCCATGACGCAAATCAACGCGTTTTCATTAAATGGGAACAATTTTCACCGCGCCTGAAAATTGGAGAACGCGTCTTCCCGAAGCGCAAATACGCGCAGAGAGTAGCATCAATCTATAATTGGTGTACCCACCGTCAGTGTGTATTGGAGATCTGAATGCTGAGGGTCGGAAGGTCTGAGCGCAAGCCAAATCAGGCACCAGAATGGCAAATGCAACATCACTTCGCTTGTGTTTCGGGTTAGTATGCTTCGGACTTGGCTGCTATCTATCAAACGCCATCGCGTCTTCGGCGAAGTGCGCGCGGTGGTCGTAGGAATAGAAGTGGCGGGCTATCTGCTCTGCGAGAACGGTGATGAATTGTTTACGGAATTGCTTTTCCGGTTTTTCCTGAGTGGGTACCGGGGTGTTGGGCGGCCAGCAGACGGGATTGGGCGTGACGTCGTAAACCGTGTCGCCCGTCTCGCAGTCAATAACCCTCAACACGTAGTTAGCCTTTCCTTGGTAGAGGGTTTGGCCCAAGAGGATCGAAAAGTGGTCCAGGTCCACGGCAACAATCTTATCGGCGCCCAGTGCCTTACCGATTTCGATGGATTCTTCCCATTGGTTTTCGTCCATCCAGCGCTCGACTTTTTGCTGGTCGATGAGTTTGATGGATCTGATATTGGCTTTGAGGTTTATGCCGATCTGGCGCGCCAAGTGTTTCTCGGCGTTAGAGTTGTTGCTGTAATCCATGTCGGTGCGATTGCATACGACCACGACTTTTTGTTTTTTCAGACCGTCGTATTCGGCCTTAACGTCGGCCGCGCCGAAAAGATACATGGCCGTAAGAACGGGGCCCATGCAACCGGATGTCGTAAAAACGGCTGCAGCCAGCGATAAAACTGCAAGCAAACGCAGACGGCGTGAAAACAGGCGATCCATCGTGTTTTCTCCCAGGTTAAGCACAGCCGTCCCCGGCTGTGAATCAGGTTCATTGTTTCGACTGTTCGAATCCGTTTGTAGTACCGCTTTTTGGGCGGAATATGGAACATGTTGGTTCGTTCCGGCACCTAGTCTGCCGCCTAAAGGCGGAACTACAAACAACGAATCATTCTCAAACAGTCAAATTATAAAAAGTCGGCCAGCAGCCGGCATACCCAATCGATGATCGCTATCGTGAGGAACACCATGGCGACCACGATAGCCGCCACGCCGCTGGGAACCACCATCAGCCACCGGCCGCGGATTGCCGAAAGGCAAACCCATATTCCAGCCGGTACCGATAACAATGCCAACAGCGTCGCCGACACGTTTGCGCCAAAGGCCTTGATCAGTTGTCCCCTCGCCAAATAGGCAAATGCAGTGGTCGAGCCACACGTGGGGCAACGGATTCCGAAAAGAACCACCATCGTACAAGGCGGCAGCCCAAGCTGCTCGTGTGTTCCATGCCCGCGACTGTCCGGCACCAGCAAAAAAGCTATGGCCAGCGGACAGAGCATGGCCAGTCCGACGACCGCGGCCACAAGCCGCTTCCGCCCTGAGAGCACGCTTCGATCTGATTCATTTCGTCCCATCACGCAAGCTGATCGATAGGGGTGGGGAGAATAGCAGGAATCCGACGGTCTCGCAATGTCGATTCATTGTATTTTGGTCGTCTGGGATGGTAGTATGGGGGCTTTGGTGTGAGGGTAGATCTCGGACTTTGGATTTTGGACTTCAGATTTCTGATTTCGGGTGTCAGTTTTTGGGGTGGCGATCACAAGTTACCTGTTTTACTGTTGTTTTGAGGCAATCGCAATGCAGGCTGCTCAGAAGGCCGATCCACAACTATATGTCCAATCCACAGTTTGATTCACCCTCGAAGATCTGAAGTCTGACGTCTGAAATCCTTAAAATAGCAACTTTTACATCTTACTGCGAATCACGTCTAGCCAATTTCTGCAGTTGGTCGGCTTTGACCTGGTCTATTTCGATTCTGCGGATGGCCGTTGCGCGGCCCGTGGATGTATCCACATCGACGATCGAGCCTTGAATGCGTGGATCGCCCGTAGCGACTTCGAAGTGTGTGGGGCGGAAGGTT
>JAFGTN010000769.1 GCA_016934075.1 Pirellulales bacterium | reverse complement strand
GGCATGATCGGCGATCCCAGCGGAAAGAGCGAGGAACGGGTGCTTCTGTCGGAAGAATCGCTTCGCGCCAACATCGCCGGCATGGAGCAGCAGATCCGAAGGCTCTTGGATTTCGACTGCGGCGAACGATCGGCCCTGGTGCTCAATAACTACGATTGGATGGGCAAGTTCGGCTACCTCGAGTTTCTTCGTGAGGTGGGCAAGCATTTTCCGGTCAACGTCATGCTTACCAAGGAATCGGTGAAAAACCGTCTGGAGCGGACCGACGCCGGGTTGAGCTACACAGAATTCAGCTACATGCTCCTGCAGGCCTATGACTTCGTATATCTCAACAAACACTACGATTGCGAGATTCAGGTGGGCGGCTCCGACCAATGGGGTAACATCACGGCCGGCATCGACCTGGCCCGCCGTATGAATGCGCTGGAATCGAAATCCGTGCAACTTTATGGTGCAACCTGTCCGCTGCTGACCAAAAGCGATGGGGGCAAGATGGGTAAGACCGAGTCGGGCGCGCTGTGGCTCTCGGCCGATAAAACCAGTCCATACCAGTTCTACCAGTACTGGATCAACCTTGACGACGCCGATGTGGGCAAGTGCTTGCGGTTCTTCACCGACCTGGAAGAAGCCGAGATCGACGCCGTTCTGGCCGACCACGAAACCGACCCGGCCCGTCGCGTGGCGCAACGCCGCCTGGCCGCCGAACTCACCCGACTGGTCCACGACGAAGAAGGACTGGCAACCGCCACCCGCGCCACGGAGATTTTCTTCGGGGCCGAGATCGAAGACCTTTCCGACTCGCAGCTCGGTCAAATATTCGCCGACGTGCCCAGCAGCGAGCTGGCCCGAGCGGATATCGAGGGCGAGGGGCTGGGAATCATCGACGCCCTGTATGCGGCGGGTCTGGCCAAGAGCAAAGCGGAAGCGCGGCGAACCATTACCCAGGGCGGTGCGTACGTGAACAACCGCCGCGTAACCGATATAGATGCGCGGCTGACGACCGAAAACCTCGCCAGCAAAACGGTAATGGTGTTGCGTAGCGGGAAGAAGCGTTACGCACTGCTGCGGTTTGTGTGATGAAATAAAAAATGCTAACCAAAGAGGCATATCAATGAGGCATATCAAACGCATTGAAGTCGAGAACTTCAAATCGCTGGTTGATTTCCAGATCGACTTAGCGAAATTCAGTTGTCTGATTGGAATGAACGGGTCCGGGAAATCTACCGTGCTTCAGTTTTTGGACTTTTTGTCGCAATTAGTCCGTGGCGACATGAAAGACTGGCTCAAAATTCGCAAATGGAAATCGACTGATCTGAAGTCGAAACTAACGAGGAAGATGAATATCGAATTCCGCGTACTTTTCGTAGACGATCAGGGAGAACCAGCGGGACACTGGGAAGCGAGTTACAGCCCGTCCAGGAAGCATTGCACCTTTGAGCGGATCGATATGTTAGATTACTTGCTGGAAATCAAAAAAGGCAAGGTTGTTGAAATCACAGACTTGGCTACGGCCAAAGCAAAAACCTATGAGATCACATTCGATTACGAAGGTTCGATCCTTTCATCCTTAAAGGAAGATTTACTTTCACCTTCCATCCTTGAATGCAAAAGACTATTAGACAAGATTAAGTCTCTGGATTTGTTAGCCCCCGAACATTTGCGGCAACGCACAAGAGAATCATCCGGTACGCTTGGTCTTGGTGGACAGAACTTGTCTGCATTTCTGCATGAGATGGATGATGGGAAGCGGATAGAACTTCGCGAAAGGCTAAAGAAAGCGTATCCACAGCTTCAAGGGATACTCGTTAAATCACTTCGATCAGGATGGAAACAAATTGAGATCCGCGAGAACTACGAAGGACAGGAAGGCGGCTTTTCTAATTCTATGATTACAGAAGCCCGTCACATCAATGATGGGATGCTGCGACTAATGGCTATTCTAGCCGAACTTCAATCGGATAATGAGTTTCTGCTCTTCGACGAGATTGAAAACGGAATCAATCCGGAACTGATTGAATTCGTCCTGGATGAATTGGTGACGACATGTCAACAGGTCATGGTCACAACTCACAGCCCTATGATCCTAAACTTCCTGGAAGACGATGTAGCGCGAGCGGGAGTGATTTACCTCTACAAAACACGAGACGGCCACACGCACTCGATCAATTTTTTCTCGATACCGTCACTCGCCGAGAAGTTGACAGTTATGGGACCGGGCGAGGCTTTTGTTGATACAGATCTTTGGGCCCTCGGTGAAGAAATTGAAGCGATCACGGAGGGGCGGTGAGATGTACTTCCTTTTTAGCGGCGAAGGTCCAACGGACCTCGGCGAGTGTACCGATAATGCGATGCAATGTGACGGCCAGGATTATAGATACGGACCAATGACTGTCATTGTTAGCCAAATCGTGGAAGAGCAGCACAAATATTCACTACTCGATACAAATAATTATGGATTTGTTACGAAGGGAACGCTGTCAAAGCGAAAATCCGAACTGAATCCCGCTAAGAAAAAAATAAGACTGCGTGGAAAAAAGAGGGGGAAAGAGACACGCTACTTTTTCAACAATGCTAGAGTTTTGGCTCGAATTGCAAAGGAAAGAGCGGCAAAGTTGAATGATGAGGTTGTTGCCGTTCTGTTTCGTGATTCGGACAACACAGCCTCAGCAGGACGTGGCCTTTGGTCGGACAAGCGGCAATCGATGTTAGATGGATTCACAGAAGAAGGCTTCCCAAGAGGTGTCCCCATGATTCCGAAGCCGAAGTCTGAGGCGTGGATCATTTGTGCCGTGAAGAATTCCTATGCGGGTTGCGATACCCTGGAAAATCGTTCTGGTAATGACGATTCTCCGAATTCTCTGAAAAGCGAACTCAAAAAACATCTCGGTGAACTTCCTGGAAGAGAAGTGCTTTGCCAGATGGTTACGGACCGCACCATCGATGTCCGGCAGATCAAAATGTCAAGTTTTGTTGCTTTCCAAACACGGTTGGAAGAGGTCATTTGATCGCTCAGAGGAAAACATGCGAAAAATTCTCCGCATCACGTTCGTATTGGGGCTGATCTTGGTCCTGTTTGTACTTGCCGGTTTGCTGGCCGCCTATCTGGCCTTGCAGCATGAGCCCCAGTGGTACACTCAGGCCGCCGCCACGGTCGACCGCCAGGCGGAGGAGAAGGCCAGCCAAGAAATGCTGCAACGCACGGCCGATCTGACCAGCAGCTTGGAAACCAAAGGCCATTGGGAAATAGCTTTCACGACCGAGCAGATCAACGGCTGGCTGGCCGTCGACATGCCCAAAAACCATCCCGACCTCCTGCCCGAAAGCTTAAGCAAACCACGGGTCGTGATCGAAAAAGACGGCGTGACGCTGGCCTGCCGCGCTGCGCAGTCGGGCATTTCCACGGTTGTCTCGCTCAAGGTAGACGTCTACTTGAGCGAGGAGAACATAATCGCCATGCGCATCCGCAAGGCACGAGCCGGCAAATTGCCCTGGTCGCTTAGCAAGGTAGTCGACGGCCTGACCGAGTCCGCCCGCCATGGAGAAGTTAACATGACCTGGCGGCAAGTCGAAGGCGATCCCCTGGCACTAATCAAAATCCCCACGAAACATGGTGCCGGTAAGCGGCTGGTGCGTATTCAAACGCTGAAGTTAGAAGAGGGGCGGATCATAGTGGGTGGAACGACGAGCGCGAAGGAGGAGTGAGGGGCACGAAAGTTTTACAGAAGAAAACAAAGCCAACAAAGGTCTGGATCTGTTGGTACGCTTTTTGAAGAATCCTAATGGCCGCCTGGGTCCGCGAAATGATCATAAAATACTCTTCGTTTCCTTTGTTTCCTTCTGTAAAATTCTTCCCGATTTCTTTTCTTTTGCAGTTTGTTTCCTTGAACAGGTACAGTCTTACAATATTAACTACCGCCTACGTCCTCTCCTCCTCAAGCTCCGCCAACCGCCGGGCGATCTCCTCGTCACCGGGAATGAATCCCCGTTCGCGGTCGGTGGCGAATTGCCGTTCCAGAGATGATAGCGGCTCTTTGACCGACAGTTTCGCCGTCGGGCCGAGCCGGTCGATGAACAGCACGCCGTCGAGGTGGTCGATCTCGTGCTGGGCCGCACGGGCGTAGAGGCCGTCTAATTGGAATTTGCGCTCGTTACCGCTGAGGTCGTAGGCTATTAGTTCGATCTTATCCGCCCGGCGAACGGGTGCCCAAACCTCGGGCAGGCTGAGACAGCCTTCGTCGGCTTCGGCCGCCCCTGAGCGTTTGCTGATGACCGGATTGATGAGCACAAGCTCCTCGTCTGCCGCCTCGGGATCGCTCTGAATATTTATCACCACCAGCCGGTAAGGCAAGTCGACCTGGTTGGCGGCCAGGCCCACACCGTGGTCGTCGTACATCAGTTCGAGCATCTCAGACGCAATCTTACGCAACTGTGCGTCAACTCGGCGGAGTGGCTTGGACTTATGCCGTAGGGTGGGGTGGGGATATTTTATTATCTGCACGAACTGAAACTCCAGACTATCGGGGGCCTTTTTTATTATATGTGGGAGGACGGTAAAAAAGTAAGGGCATTGGCTGAGATGTATCTTGTGTTTGGTGCAAATCGCTGTCCTGCCTAGCAGCCCGTTGAAAAACACAAGTTAGACCTACTAATTCAAACAAAGCCGGCTTGCCGGGTTTGTTTAAATTATGGCAAGTATTTACGGCAAGAGGACGTAAGTTCTTTATTCAGTGAAGGTTACAACTTCGATTACACCAACCACACACAATGTAAAGCAACCGACGCTGCGTGTCGCTTCCTTTCCATATAGGTCTAACTTGTGTTTTTCAACGGGCTGCCTAGGTTTGCTTAGCTTCGAGTATAAAGGCAGCATTGGATGGGAAGCTGCGGTATAATGCGACGGATAGGTGACTTGCTTGGACTCTATTCCCGTTGACGTAGCTTTGGGGCGGATCTAGAATCCCATCGATTGGCGCAAGTTCTTTTGTGGCCACTGGTTGATCGAATTTATGGGAGACTGATGGATGGCCGCGAAGGCGTCCGACAATATGGAAGATCGTACACCGGACCAGCGATTTAGCCTGCCGGCGTGGTTGCTGTCGACGTTATTCCACGCGGCGCTTTTGATTGCGGTTGCCATCGGCTTGCGAATGACACAGAGGACGGGTATTTCGGCCGAGCGAACGGCCGATGTGGGGATCGTGCTAAAGGCACGCGACGACGGGCAGGATCGGTTCGTGGGACCCGATGAGGGCGAGAGTCAAAGCGACAAGTCCGAAGCCACGGCATCCGATGCAAACGACGGGGCCGAGGGTGTGGATCTTGCCGAAGCCTTTTCGCAATCGTCGCCCGCCGATCCCGCGGATGTTTTGCCCAAAACACGCAATGCCTTGGGGCTCGGTGCCTTGGAAGGCGGTCGTGTGGGCGATGCGCAATCGGCAACCGGCGGGCCGCGCGGTCGGGGTTCGCCGTCCGGGGGAGGCGCGCGCGTGGGGGTGTTCGGCACCATCGGCGAAGGCTTCAAGTTTGTCTACGTTTTCGATTGTTCGGGCAGCATGGGGGGCGCCGGTCGCAGTCCCCTGGCGGCCGCCAAGGCCGAGTTGTTGGCCAGCCTGGATAGTCTCGGCACCAACCACCAGTTCCAGATAGTTTTTTATAATGAGCGACCACGACAATTTAATCCCAGCGGGCAGGTGGGACGGCTGGCTTTCGGTACACCGCGGAACAAGGAATTAGCCCGCCGCTTCGTGGGCAACATTGTGGCCGAAGGAGCCACGCGACACGAAGAAGCGCTGATGTTGGCCATCAAGCTGAATCCCGACGTGATTTTCTTTCTCACCGACGCCGAAGAGCCGCGGCTAAACTCTCAGCAGTTGGCGAAGATTGCTCGCCGAGCCGGCGGGATAACGATCAACGCCATCGAGTTCGGCTACGGGCCACAGGCCGACGCCAACAATTTCCTCGTGCGCCTGGCGCGCCAAAATGGCGGCCAGCATGCCTACGTGGACATCTCCCGACTGCGACCGGCGGCGAAGCCGAACAAGGAGGGCGGGCCATGAGCGGTTGGCGTATGTTTTCGGCCCATGTGTGGCACGCCCAGAATGGGCGTGGAAAGGAGCATGTCCGCACCCAACCACTACCTTTCACGCCCATTCTGGGCGTGCCACACATGAAGTATCTTCGGAGCAAAAAGTTACATTCGAAGGGTGGCACTGGCTGCTTGTCAGCCAGTGGTGAAATGAGAAGCCCAAAACACACTTACCAAAGAGCAACAGGTACTCTCCATATTACTTTTCATACGCTTTATCAATCGACGGCCAGTTTACTTATATGCATAGTGTTCCTTTGCTTTCCTTTCTCGGTACACGCCCAACAGCCGCCCGACGAACCGGACGCTATTGTGGTTGCCGGAAAAAGCGAGCGAGGAACTTCCGCTGGACGCACCACGTATCGCGGAACAATCGAGGACTATACGGCCGATGAATTGACCTTGGCATTGCCGAATGGTGCGAAGAAGCGGTTCCCGATCGAGAGAATTGTTGAAGTTCATACGGCCCATGGACCCATGCACCAGCAGGCCGATGCGCTGTACGATCGCGAAGATTATCAGGCGGCCTCTACGCTCTATGGCAAGGCCCTCGAACAGGAATCACGACGTTGGGCACGGCGGCGAATCATTCAGCGGATGGCGCGATGCTATCGGGCTCTTGGGCAATACGTCCGAGCCGGCGAGGCGTTTTTGCTCCTATCACGCGATGACGCACATGCAATTGACCTGAGCTGCATGCCCTTGGCGTGGACTTCCGCGGCACCGTCGGCCGACCTGGAGCGCGCGGCCCAG
>JAFGTN010000768.1 GCA_016934075.1 Pirellulales bacterium | reverse complement strand
CGCATGATCTCGTAGGTGCCGGCGTCCTTGAGCATGCCGTCCTGATGGATGCCGGCCTCGTGGGCGAAGGCGTTCTGTCCCACGATAGCCTTGTTGCGTTGCACCTGGATACCGGTCACGGCCGAAACCAGACGACTTGTGGGCACCAGCCGCTGGGTGACGATTCGGGTGTCGGCCTTGAAAAAATCGTTGCGTGTTCGCAGCGTCATCACGATCTCTTCGAGCGAGCAGTTGCCCGCCCGTTCGCCGATACCGTTGATCGTGCATTCGACCTGTCCAGCGCCGGCCTCGACGGCGGCCAGGCTGTTGGCCACGGCCATTCCCAGGTCGTTGTGGCAGTGCACGCTCAGCACCGTCTTGTCGATATTGGGCACGCGATTGCGCAGGAGTTCGATGACCTTGTACATTTCGCTGGGCGTGGCGTAGCCCACCGTGTCGGGAATGTTGACCGTGGTGGCCCCTGCGTCGATCGTGGCTTCGACAACGCGGCAGAGGAAATCGTGTTCGGTCCGTGCGGCGTCTTCGGGCGAGAACTCGATGTTCGAACAATACGAGGCCGCGCGGCGCACACCCTCGACCGCCCGCTGGATGATCTCGTCCTTGCCCATTTTGAGCTTATGCTCGCGGTGGATGGCGCTGGTGGCCAGGAAAACATGGATGCGGGGCTGCTCGGCGTGTTGCACGGCCTCCCAAGCGCAATCGATATCGGCATTACGGCAGCGGGAGAGCCCGCAGATAACCGAACCGCGAATGTTCTTGGCGATTTCGCTGACGGCCTCGAAGTCGCCGGGCGAGGCGATGGGGAAGCCGGCCTCGATCACGTCCACGCCCAATTCGACCAGCGCCTGGGCAACCTCCATTTTTTCGGCCAGGTTCATGCTGGCCCCGGGAGATTGCTCGCCGTCGCGGAGCGTGGTATCGAAAATTACTATCTGCCGGTTTGAAGAATCTGACATTTCTTTGTTTCTAATCGTGTATCAAAAAGGAATGGATATGCAAAACGAGTAACTCAGGCACTCATGCATTGGTGCCTATTGTCCGGAGCCGACCACTGGTCGGCCCGGGCAACACCAGCCAGGCCCTGGTGGGTTCAACTCGTCGTCCATATTCCATTCCGCTTGGCACGCTTTGCCTTCCTCAAACCTTTTTATATTATCTAAAAAATGAACCCCAAAGCTTTTCGGCCGTGGGGTTCGTAAGGTGAAAGTGAATCAAAAAAGAAACTTATACGAACCCTATAGCCGAAGGTCGGCTAACGCTAATAATAGCGCCGGGAGGTTCGTCTTAGTCGCCATGTCTAACTCACGTGAAAAATTGTATTGTAGGGTGGTTCCAAAAGCCATTGTTCGGGCTACAGATCTTATCGACCTGGGAGCTCCCATTCCCTGAATCGTATCTGCTTAATAGGAGAAGGTCAAGACGAGCAGGGTTCGGTGCTTTTCGGAAAAGCGGCCTTTTCTTGTAAGTTGTTACCCTCAATGAGTTTTGGGCGGAATGTCGCCGACATTGACAATCTTTTGGATAATGTTTATTGTGGGCTGGTCGCACGTGCCACCTGGACCGGGGATTTCTGCTACCTTAAAATGATAACAGAATCAATCAACCTCCCCTCCCTCATTCCCGCGAGGCTCTCGACCATGTCAAACGCACTCAATCATCCCGTCCAGCAAACTTCCCGCCGCGGTTTCATCAAAAAAGCAGGTGCACTGGCTGCCGGATCGGCAGCGCTTGGGATTTCCCTGGAACGTGGCGCGCATGCCGCCGGCAATAAGGAAATCAAATTCGGCCTGATCGGTTGTGGAGGACGCGGCAGCGGCGCGGCGGGCAATGCCTTGCGCGGCGGCAAGGACATCAAACTCGTGGCCTTGGCCGACTGGTTCGAACCCAAAGCGCTCGCTGCCCGCTCGACTCTGAAAGGAATGTTCAAAGACCAGGTTGCCGTCGACGATAACCATGTTTTCTCCGGCTTCGACGGCTACAAGAAGGTGATCGAGAGCGATATCGACGTGCTCTTGATCGCTTGCGCTTCGCACTTTCAGGCGCCGTATCTGAAAGCCGGCATCGACGCGGGCAAGCACGTTTTCTGCGAAAAGCCGCACTCGCTCGACGCGCCCGAGTTGCGCACCGTGCAGCAGGCCTGCGACGACGCGAAAAAGAAGAACCTCAACGTCGTCTCCGGGCTTTGCTGGCGATACAGTCCCGTCGTACGCGAAACGATCAAGCGCATCCGCGACGGCCAGATCGGCGATATCGTCAACGCCCAAGTGCATTACATGGCCGCCCCCTATCGTCTCACCGAGCGCGATCCCAAATGGTCGGAACTCGAGTGGCAGATGCACAACTGGTATCACTTCTTCTGGTTGGCCGGTGACCAGTGCCTGCAACAGTTGATCCATACGGCCGACCGCGCTTCTTTCGCTTTCGGCGATCCCAAGCCGAAATTGGTTTGGGGCGTGGGCGGTAGAGCAGCCGTTTTGGGGGCGAAGTACGGCGACCTGTTCGACCATCAGGCCGTAGTCTTCGAATACGAAGACGGCAAGCAGCTTACCGGCGTATGCCGCAACCAGGTCGGCACATGGGGCGACGAGAACGACGCCATCTTCGGCACCAAGGGCCGCGCCTCGCTGAAACGAGGAACCATCACCGGCGAGAACAACTGGCGCTACAAGGGCCCCAATACGAACATGTACGACGTCGAACAAGCCGAACTTTTCGACGCCGTTCGCACCGGCAAAACCATCAATAACTGCGATTACATGGTCAACAGCACCATGATGATGATCATGGCGACTTACGCCGTCTGGACGGGCAAGCGTCTGACCTGGGACGAAGTTTGGAACACGAAAACGACCGTCCTGCAGCCGGCCTACAATTGGGAAATGAAGCCGCCCGTCATGCCCAACGCGGCCGGTGAATACGATATTCCGATCCCTGGGATTACGAAGGTGGTTTAAGGAAAATGAAAATAGCCTACCTAGATTGTCCCAGTGGAATCAGCGGCGATATGACCCTTGGCGCATTGGTCGATGCGGGTGTTTCGCTAGATACGCTCAATGAGGCCGTGGGTTCGTTGGGACTGCCCGGCTGTCGACTGGTGGCCGCGGAAGTCACCAAGAATGGCTTTCGCGCCACGCAGCTTACGGTCGAATACGAGCCGGAACATGCGCATCGGCACCTGAGTGATATCCTCAAGATGATCGAGGGTAGCAAGCTCACGGCCAAACAAAAAGAATCGGCCTCGAAAATCTTCCAGCGGCTGGGCGAAGCCGAGGCCAAGGTGCACGGCTGCGCCATAGAGGAAGTCCACTTTCACGAGGTGGGGGCCGCCGATTCTATTGCCGACATCGTGGGCTCGGCCGTGGGATGGGATCTGCTGGGAGTGGAACGGATCGTGGCCTCACCGGTGCCGACGGGCATGGGCAAGGTCCGTGTCGCGCATGGAACGTGCAGTATTCCGGCCCCGGCAACCGCCGAACTTTTGCGAGGCATTCCCCTGGCCGAATCGTCGATTCAGGCCGAGTTGACAACACCCACCGGGGCGGCCATTCTGGCCACGCTGGTCGACGAGTTCGGACCGCTGCCGGCCATGATCATCGAGCGCATCGGGCACGGCGCCGGCCAACGTGAGCTGGACGAACAACCCAACATCCTGCGACTGTTTGTGGGTACGATGGCCGAAAAGCTCGAATCAGAAGAAGACGACGAATCCGAATGTTGCTGGATGCTGGAAACGAACCTCGACGATATAAGTGGTGAATTGATCGCCTATTGTGCTCGTCGGCTTCGCAGAACGGGTGCGTTGGATGTATTTACGACTGCCGTGGCGATGAAGAAGAACCGGCCCGGCGTGGTGCTTTCGGTGCTTTGCCGCGAAGCCGAACTGGAATCGCTCGAAACGATCATCTTCGAGGAAACGACCACCCTGGGCATACGCCGCTGGCCCGTCAGCCGCAACGTGCTCCGCCGTAAACAGCACACGGTGCAAACTCAATGGGGCCCGGTGGAAGGCAAGATCGCCTGGCTCGACGAATCCAGGCCGCGGTTTGCGCCTGAGTATGAATCCTGCCAGGAGATTGCACGGCAAAACGATGTGCCGTTGTCAACGGTTTATGAAGCTGCCCGGGTGGCGTTTGACGCGGACGCGGTAGATTAGACACAATCACAGTGTGGCATGCCCAGAATGGGCGTCGAGAAGGAACCAGACTGCACTAGCCCCCCACGCTCATCCTGGGCGTGCCACACGTTCATCTGTTAAACGAATGCTCAATCCTCACCCCGGCCGCGTACAAACGTCAACAGCGCTTCGACCGCCAGCCATCCGGACATCACCAGCACGATTCCGGTTACGCTCACCAGGGCCCAGTTCTGGTCACGGATGAAATTCAGCAACTGT
>JAFGTN010000767.1 GCA_016934075.1 Pirellulales bacterium | reverse complement strand
CTGGCCTGTTTCGATCTCGATGGCAACCTGCGGTGGCTTCGCGGCCTGGCTTACGACTATCCCCGCGCTCGAATCGATGCCGGCATGTCCAGTTCACCATTGGTTGTGGGACCGACGGTGATCGTGCAGCTTCAGAACCAGGGCGAGTCGTTCGTCTCGGGCATCGATACGGCCACGGGGAAAACCCGTTGGCGAATTCCGCGCGAGCGCGAGGCCATATGGTCGTCGCCCACAGTACTGCGCGGAGAGTCGCCATCGTACGAAGACGACCTGGTGTTGCTGCAAGACCGCGAAAACCTCACGGCCCATGATCCTCAGACGGGTAAAGAGGTCTGTAAATACAAGGCCCAGTGCCACACCATATCATCGGTTACAACAGGATCGCCGGACGGCAAAAGCAAGGGCCCAATGAACGTGTACTTGCCCGCCCTTGGACTGCACGCCTTGCGTGCTAATCCCCAAACGGGTGGATTCGAATTCCTCTGGCACGAACGTCGCATGAGTTCGAACAACACCAGCCCGGTGATCCACAATGGACGCGCCTACACGATCAAGTCGTCGGGCGTGCTGGCCTGCGGTGACGCGGCGAGCGGTAAAGTGCTGTGGCAGTTACGGCTGAAAGGCCCGTTTTGGGCCACGCCGTTGGTGAACGACACGCACCTGTACGCGGTGAATTACGACGGGGCCGTGCACGTGGTGGAACTGGGCGAGAAAGAGGGCAAATTGTTGCGGACCTGCCAGTTCGACAGCAAGATCCTGGCCTCGCCGGTGGCCGTGGACGGGGCAATTTATTTGCGTAGCGATCAGCACCTGATGAAGGTTGTGTTGCCCAAATGATTAGAGGGCAGAGGGCAGAGGGCAGAGGGCAGAATGATATTGCTTATAGAACTGAAGTCAAGATGAATAAGACAATCGAGATCCAACCTACAGGTCCACTTAACGCCGTCGTACGGCCGCCGGGATCGAAAAGCATTACTAACCGGGCACTGGTATGTGCCGCGCTGGCCGAGGGGCGGTCGCGGCTGGACGGGGTGTTGGATAGCGAAGACACGCGGGTGATGATCGCGGCGCTTCAGCAGCTCGGGTTGGAAGTCAAGCACGATGCTCTCCAGCGGACCATCGAAATCGCCGGCTGCGGCGGTGGGCCGACGATCGACAAGGCCGACCTTTACGTTGCCAACAGCGGAACCACCGTGCGGTTTCTGACGGCCATGGTCGCGGCGGGACAGGGCACCTTCCGGCTCGACGGCACGCCGCGGATGCGCGAGCGGCCCATCCGGCCGTTGCTCGAAGCGCTTGCGCAACTGGGCGTGGATGCCATGAGTGAAAATGATACAGATTGCCCGCCGGTCGTCGTGCGTGCAAATGGCCTGTCGGGCGGGCGGGCCACGATCGCCGGCGATATTTCCAGCCAGTACTTGAGCGGATTGCTTATGGCGGCCCCGGCCGCGCGGGGGCCGATCGAGATCGCGGTTTCCGGCGAGCTTGTGTCGAAACCCTACATCGAAATGACACTGGCCGTGATGCGATCGTTTGGTGTTTCAGTCGCGGTCGAGAAATTGAGCAACTTCAAGATCGACGCCCCGTGTCCGTATCGGGCATGCGAATACTCGATCGAACCCGACGCCTCGGCGGCCAGTTATTTCTTCGCCGCCGCGGCCGTCACCGGCGGACGCATTACCGTCGAAGGCCTTTCCCGCGACAGCCTGCAAGGCGACGTGAAGTTTTGCGATTGCCTCCAGCAGATGGGTTGCCGGGTGGAATACGCCCCGGATTCGATCACTGTTGAAGGCGGGCACCTGCGAGGCATCGAAGTCGACATGAACGCCATCAGCGACACCGTGCAGACCCTCTCGGCCGTGGCCCTGTTCGCCGATCGACCCACGCTGATCCACAACGTTGCCCACATCCGTCACAAGGAAACCGACCGAATATCAGCCCTGGCCACCGAGCTGCGTAAATTCGGCGCGGACGTCGAAGAAGGCCCCGACCGTCTAAAGATCACCCCGCCCGCTCTAAGCGGAAACGAATTCACCGGCGCCGAAATCGACACCTACGACGACCACCGCATGGCCATGAGTCTGGCCGTTGTGGGACTGGTTCAAGCCGGTGTAATAATCCGCGACCCGCAATGCACGGGTAAGACGTATCCGGAGTTTTTCGAGGATCTTGCGGGTTTGGCAGAGATGTAGAGACGTAGGGTGGGCCGAGCGAAGCGAGCCCCACCAAATGAATCAACCACATTATTGGTGGGGCTCGCTTCGCTCGGCCCACCCTACGTTACTGACATTTTGGTGTGGTATAACATGAATAACAACTATCGACAACTCTTGATGCAACCAAAGTACGCCTTCACGGCTCTAGTTTTCACAATACTGCTTGGAAATGCCGCTCTTACCACAGCAGAAACTCCCATTCGTATCGATTGCGAATTTCCCGGGGGGAATATTATCCTCGAGCGAATAGAAAATAGTACGGTTTTTGTTCGGCCCGATTTGCGCGACACCAAGGGGAATTGGTTTTACTGGTCGTTTCGTGTGCGGGGCGCCGAAGGTGGAGAGCTGACTTTCCGTTTCAACCGCAATGTTATCGGTGTGCGAGGTCCGGCCGTTAGTTGCAATGAGGGCAAATCATGGCGATGGCTGTATGGTAAAGCCTTGAAAAGCCCGCAAAACAGTTTCACTTATAAGTTCGGCCCCGATGAGAAATCGGTGCGATTCTGCGTGGCAATGCCTTACCAAAAGGGCAACCTGGGCGCTCTTTTTAAGAAGTATTCGGCAAGAAATGATTTCGTGGTCGAACACCATGCGACTTCCCGCAAGGGACGCGATGTTCCTCGATTTCGTTTCGGGTCCATTCGAAGCGAGCCGAAATATCGCATTCTCTTGACTTGCCGCCATCATGCATGCGAAATGATGGCCTCCTGGACTCTGGAGGGGCTTGTCGATACGGTTATGGCTAACGACAGCCGGGGAGAATGGCTGCGTGAAAACGTCGAGTTCCTTTGCATCCCCATGGTAGATCTCGACGGCGTGGAAGACGGCGACCAAGGCAAAAACCGAAAACCGCACGATCACAACCGCGATTATTACCCCGAACCGCCGATCTATCCTGAAGTGGCCGCGATAAAGCAGTTTGTGCCCAAGTGGTCGAAAGGGCGACTGCGAATGGCACTGGACCTCCACTGCCCCTTTCTTTACGGAAAAAGCAACGTCAAAGGCGGAAATCAAAGTCTCTTTTTTGTGGGAAACCCGAAAGAAGATTCTTTCGAAAAGCTTATGTCCTTTTCCAAGATACTCGAAGAAGTCCTGAAAGGCCCGATTAAATACGATAGCCGTCGCAATCTACCTTGGGGCGAATCCTGGAATACGCTCAAAGAGCCCAGGATGTTCGCGCGCTGGGCAGACAATCTGCCGGGCATCAGT
Source organism: Pirellulales bacterium (assembly GCA_016934075.1). GTDB lineage: Bacteria > Planctomycetota > Planctomycetia > Pirellulales > Thermoguttaceae > JAFGTN01. The sequence goes on along the minus strand of JAFGTN010000767.1, from coordinate 671 downwards.
ATTGCAACCGTACTAGAGATTCCCTACGCCGACATATCCGGCGAACCGGTAACCATCGAATCGGCCAGAGCGCTTGGCGCGGACCTGGCTGCGGCAATCGAACGGTGGTTGAAGCGGCAAGCGGAGAATCAGTAATACGTGAATATGGGAATGTCGAAATCAGAATGAAGAAAGAATGACGAATGCACAATGATCAATGTTCAATACTCACATCTCACAACTGATAACTGACATCTGATAACTGACAACTCATCAAAGCGTCCAACCTTCGCGATAAGGCGTTTTGAGATACTTATTCGCCTCGGGGTGGTTGGTAAAGGTCATCTTGTCGGGATCCCAATGCAACTCTTTGCCCGTCCTGTAGGCTATATTGCCAAGAAGAACGGTTTCGGTCAGAGGGCCGCTGTAGCTGAAGGGACAATTATTTGTGGGCGAGCCGGTTTTGCAGGCTTCGAGCCATTCCTTGCGGTGGCCGATGGACGAAGGAATTGTGGGCTCGGGCGGCTTGAAGTCGGTGAAGCGTTCGGCCGGCAGGAGTTTGCGGCGGTTGTAGTCGGCCAAGAGTATGCCGTCGGTTCCGACAAATAGCACGCCCGCCGACCAGTTCGGTGCTTTCAGGTCCAGCACAGGCTTAGGGCAAGTTCGGCCATGATACCAGTGTACACATACCG
>JAFGTN010000766.1 GCA_016934075.1 Pirellulales bacterium | reverse complement strand
ACGTGGTGGGTTCGTCGAGAAGGATGATTCGGGCACCCTGCGCGATGGCCGCGGCAATGTAAACCCGCTGTCGCTCGCCGCCGCTGAGACTTTCCAGAGACCGATCGGCAAACTGGGCCGTTTCGGTTTTTTTCATAGTCTCGCGGACTACATCCAGATTGTGGCCGTCAACCGGCGAAAAGGGGCTCAAGTGCGGGTAGCGGGCCATGGTGATGAACTGCTCGACGCTGAACGGGGCCACGTGGCCGTCGGCCTGCGGAACGTAGCTCACCAGCCTCGCCAATTGTTTGCGGGAATAGTCGCCGATGGGACGTCCGTCGAGTTCGATTGTGCCCGACTTGTTGGCACCCGCCACGCCGTCGAGCAATGCATCCAGGCATTTGATGAGCGTGGTCTTGCCGGCACCGTTGGGGCCTACTATGGCAAGAGACTCGCCACGGGCGACGTTGAAGGTAACGTTATCGAGAATCTGTTTCCGCCCGAAACTGAAAGAAAAACCGTCTATGCGGATAATATGATCGGTTGATGACGGCATTTCGAGCGACGATTATTCGCGGAGATTGAATGTTTGGCTGAGATGGAGGATGGGAATTGTATGTTTATTCCACAACTGTCCATATGGTATGTCGGTGGCGCTGCTATGAGCGAATCCAAGCAAATAATGGGTTTTTTCCGTATGCCGGATTTAAACCGGCAACAATAGAGCCGCGAACATGAAACCGCCGGGTTACAACCCGGCCTACGAGATCCCAATCCTCGAACGCCCACGGTTAATTGTATGCTATGAGTCGTGATTTATGCAATCCTGTCCAGGCAAAAATGGGAAAAGATGCGGATGTTTCGCATCTTTTCCCATTTTTTGGCCTGACAGCCGTTTTTCAGAAAGTGCAGTAACCAGAAAGCGTGTGAATAAGAGCAAATCTTTTTTTAGACCGTAGTGCCAACCACCTGTTCATTACGATCCCTCTGGAATCGTGTTACCGTCGGCAAAATTGATCAAGTTCTGATACGCGTAGTTTCCGCTGTTGGCCGTGGCCGAAGTAAAGTTGCCGGGCGTGAGGTTGGGATTCGTTTCAATGTCTTCATTGAGGAAGTGCACCGAGCCATCACAGAATAGAAAGTTCGCTCCGCCCGGATGCTGGCTGGTGACCGTAACTCGCGAGTAGGCGGGGTCGTGTGCGGAGCGTATATCAATAATGCCATCTCCCAAGTATGTGGGATTGACGAACGGTGTATTAATGGGCCTGGTCGAATGAAACTTGAAGCTGCCGGCGGTTATGACCTGACCGCTCCAGGTGCCGGCGGTGGATCCTTTAAACAATCCGTGCTCCGCAGCCAGGAACGTATTGCTTAGTCCGTCGATAATGTCCCGCAACCTTCTGGATGGCGGCCAACCCATTGAATTTGACGGCGCGCTGAACAATGTTCCGCTGGCCTTGTAGTTCGCCGTAGGATAGCCTTCATAATGTGGATTGAACTTTGCGCCGGTATCCGAGGGGCAGCGGAAAACCGTGAGTTTAGATGATATTGGTTGATCATCGTCGGGTTTGGCTATTACTCCGCTGTCGGGATCTAATTGCTCGTATAAATCATTTAACTCCATGTGAGGCAGTATGGCGGTGTACCAGCTATATCCCCAATCACCGGATCCTGTAACGCGGCGGGATGCTCCCATGGGAAGCCTGTTGGTATGATCGTGATAATTGTGCATACCCAGGCCGATTTGCTTGAGGTTGTTAGTGCAATGCATTCGCCGTGCTGCCTCGCGGGCCGCTTGCACAGCCGGCAACAGCAGGGCGATGAGGATGCCGATTATGGCAATCACTACCAAGAGTTCCACCAGTGTAAAACCACTCTTTTGTCGGCCGTTCATAATTCACCCTGCTTTGTAGTAGGTTACTTTCGGCATTGTTATGCAGAATTGCCACGCAAGATTACCACACAAGAAGTGACCACTATGTTATTGTGCTGAGCCCTCCTGAGACCGTCAAGTAGAATATATCGTTAAATAGTTACAATATCTTGGCGGATTGTTCGGAGTGGGGCAAACTGATAGCAAAGTGCTCTTGAACAAGAAAAGGCGAGCGCAAGATGATTGTCGAAACAGGGGCAGCACAATTTGTTATCCCAAATAGTGCTGCCCCCGGAACTCTAGTTGCCCGTTGTAACCTATCTCGCTTTTATGCCACTTTGGTAATGTGATACCAATTTAACGATCTATTTTTTACGACGGATCAGGAATAATAGTCCAGCGACGCTCAAGAGCGTTAGCGTTGCCGGCTCAGGTACAGCGGCTGCGGCTCCCGTGCCATAGTTTGCGGCGAGGATTCCCAAATCGCTTACATCCACGGCGCCATTCATATCGGCATCGCCCTCGAGGATGGTCATGCCGGTGAGGGTACCGTAGTTGGCTGCCAGGATACCCAAGTCACTTACATCCACAGCGGCATCGAGGTTGAAATCACCATTCACCGGGTCGCGCGACAGGAAATCATCACAGGAGGCGTATAGCGGGCTATCACTTGCGTCAGTCAAGCCACCAAACCCGACGGCACCCTCTGTCAAAATGGGTACGTCCTCGACGTTGTGAGTAGTACCTCCTGACTGATAATCCGGGTCGGTTACACCGGCAATTGCGCTGAGTTCGGCAAGTACTGTATAGCCGCTGCCGACATCGCCATAGCATTTGCCCACGAGGCTGACTTTACCCGCGTTGTCGCCGGTGGTAATTTCTTGCGCCTGCAGTGTGCACTTGACAGGGACATTCATGGGGGAAGTCACCGGCACGTCAACCTTGTCCAGTCGCAAGAGCCAGCCACTATTCCTGATGGCGAACAAAGCTAGTTCATGATCTATAGCCGAGTAAGTGACGCAATAGAAATGGAGGCCGGTGCCATAGGTGCCACCCTCCTGGACGAATCCGACTACTGCCTCGTCAGTGGTAGATCCCGCAGAATATGCGGTATCGGGATTCAGGATGCCTTGGACTGTAACTCCATCAGTGTAGTTGACCCAAGAGCCTCCAGGTTGACACAATATCGAGCCCAGAAATTGCGGTGTTGAGGAATCTAAATCTGCATCGTTCAGAGTCGCCGTGCCGCCGTAGCTGACATCGAATGAGGTTATATCCGTCGGATAGGGGCCCACGCTCGAGTCCCAATACTCACCCTGGGCATACTCGTCAAAAATTAACCAGGGTTTCTGCGGATTTGCGCCGTCGAAATTGTCGGAATAAGTGGCTCCCCTTGCCACTAGAATCGGACAGGCCATTAATGCTATGGCCAGAAATACAAGCAGTCGGTTCATTGTGTACCTCCCAAGGAAGAAGAAAGAGTTTCACGCTTAGAACTGCCTCTTCAGATGCTGTCCGAAGTATCCGCACAGGACTACGGAAGATGCCTTTTACCTGTTGTGAGGAATTGTCAGTAAAGAATAATCTTTGAGAAATCTTAAAGTTATTCTACCATTACATTTTAAATATGTCCACGAATTTTCATCTTACTTTCAACATGTTTATATAAGGAAGATCGCGCGGCAGCTCGATAGTTCTAGTCTCCTGCCCCGATTGCCGAGATTAAGCAATTTTACCCCCCAATTTCGTGTAATTGTTTATTATTGCGAAAGCTATTTGATCTCAAAGCTGAAAAGTTTTGCAGCTCGCTTGCGCTTGTGTATTTGGTACGGCCGTCGTTGATGTATCGCCAGTCGATGAAGAGATGCGGCACCGCATCAAGCCGGTAGGGGGTGTCATGATATTTCTCTCTTGAACTGAACACCGGATTGTTCCATTTTAATCTGCAGCTCGCCGTAGATGATTGGCTTATTGGTAGCATCTTGTGCGGAAAGCGAAAGTGCGATCTCGCCGAAACTCTGTAAGGCCGCCGGCGAGACCGGTATGCCGTTGAGCTTGCGGTCATGCCAGTGCTCACCCTCGCGGCGACCGGGGTAGCGGGGCGGGTTGGCCGGGTCGCGGGCGGTTGAGGATTCGAGATAATCAACATATTGCCTCATGGAGCGTGTGAAACTTTTAGCCGGCATGAGGGCTTCGGGATCGACGGCAATCATAAAAAAACTGCTGTCGGCCGATCGTTGGGGTTGATCGATGATGCTGGGAATGTCACCGGAAAGCTGGTTGCCCGAGAGAATGGCAGAGAGGATTTCGAACACCATGGCCAGGCCCACGCCCTTGTGCCGTCCGATAGGCATGATCTGGCCCAACCAGGCTTCTT
>JAFGTN010000765.1 GCA_016934075.1 Pirellulales bacterium | reverse complement strand
GCGGGCGGACACCGTACGACGAGGCGGTCGGCCGGGAATGGATGTCGCAATTGGACCGAGCATTGGACGATTTGCCGCCGCCGCTGAAAACGGTGTTCGTTCTGGCCGAGATCATGGACCGGCCGCTGGAGGAAATCGCCCGGATCGAGGGCATCAAACAGGGTTCGGTCCGCGCGCGGCTCAGCCGGGCCAAGCAGAAGCTGCGGGTGATGCTGGAACCGTATGTTAAAGGTGGATTATGAACCAAAACGAAAAATATGAGGTCTGGAAGAATGGGCGGAAGGACATCGACGTCGATGCCGGTTTTGCCGACCGCGTTATGGAACAAATTGTTGCATCGCAACCGCGACTGCGCGATGGTGTTCGATCTTCCAATCGGGATCAACCAATCAACGGCCACCGCGTTTGGGGCATACCCACCGTGTCGGCCCTGCTGCTGGTCAGTCTGACCGTGGGGCTGCTGCGATACGGATCCGTCTTGGTGTTTCTTTCATTAATGAGTTCAACGGGATATTAATCATGTCGATATCTGATAACGCGGACAATACGTTCGCCGGCGATACCCATCGCAGAAAGCCCGCCGTGGCGGTGTTACTCTCGCTGTTTTGCGGCGGTCTGGGACACATTTACTGCGGCCGGTTGGGCAAGGGCGTGGCCCTGCTGACGATCACGACCCTGATCGGTCCCATGGTGATCGCAGCGTTGCTGCTGGGGCATACCGATTGGACGTTTCCCACGCTTATCATCTCGTTCGTGGTTGCCAACCTGATCTGGTTCTACGCGATCATCGACGCATTCATAATCGCCCGCCGCGCGCCGCGCGATTACCAGTTGAAGGACTATAACCGCTGGTATTTGTATCTGTTGTTCATTCTCATGATCTTTCCAGTGGGCACGAGCTATGCCCTGCTGGTCCGCGAAGGAGTCTGCGAGGCATTCATCATACCCTCGAAGAGCATGCACCCTACCATCCACCAGGGCGACCGCGTTCTGGTCGACAAACGCGCCTACCGCCACACGCCCGTCGAGCGCGGCGATATCGTGGTTTTCTTCAACCCTAACCAGCGCGAGCGGCGGTGGATCAAACGGGTCGTGGCCCTGCCCGGCGATGTGGTCGAAATGAAGGAAGGCCGACTGTTCATCAACGGCGAGCAACTGCCCCGTGACGAGATCGACAAAGCGGATCAAAACGGGGGCCGGATTTTCGAAGAAAAAAACGGCGCGACCTCTTACCGCATTTTCATGGCCGCGGACGACACCAAGGCCGATCTCGCGCCGCAAGACCATCCCAAAACAACTATTCCCCCGGGTCATTGCTTCGTGTTGGGTGATAATCGCCGGAAGTCGAAAGACAGCCGCGAAGTGGGTCCCATTCCCCTGGCCGACATCATCGGGCGGGCCGTGAGTGTGTATTTTCCGCGGTGGGAAAGTTTGAAGTAGGTTGGGTTGCGATCGGGCGAGAAGTTTTTTCACCTTTGCGAGAGGTTATGGAACGCCAAAAAACTCACGCAAAGGCGCGAAGACGCAAAGGGAGAGGAGATTATTAGGTAAACGCTGGGGCGTGACCCGGCCTACTTTGCCACACTGGCTGACAAGCAGCCAGTGCCACCCATTTCACAATGCGCTCTCAAGCATAGGATAGTCTACTTTTGCGATTTCTGTATTGCGTATAGTTTGTGCATCGACGCGACGTAGAGGACGCCGTTGGCGGCGACGGGGGTGGCGGCCATGGGACTGTCGAGCTTGGTTGTGCTGATCAGCTTTTTCTGTTTGCCTTCGGCAAAGATGAGGAATTCCCCGCGGCGCGTGCCGATAAAAACTTTTCCGTCCGCAACCAGAGTCGAGCCCCACATATCACCCTTGGCCTTATGCGACCAGTAGACTTCGCCCGTCTCGGCGTCCAGGCAGCGAATCATCTTTCCGCAATCCGCGATGTATACCAGGCCGTCACGGATGGAAGGTGTGGAACAGCAGTGCCGGCTCAGATCGCAAGACCATACAAGGCCGCTTTGGGTAATCTCTCCGGTTTTCGTCGCATCGATGCACTTCAGCCACGCCTCGTGCTTGCCCCACCATATATCGCCGCCGTGGGCCACATAAACCCGGTTATTATGAAAGACGGGCATGCCTTTGATATTGCTGGGGCTAACCTTCCGGTTGCGGAGATACTGCTGCACATTTTCTTTCGGTGCCGTTGGATCGGGATCGAACCGCCACACTCGATTGAGCTTCTCAACCTTGCCCCGGGGCGGAGCCGTCTTGATCGCGTCGAAGGCATACATAATGCCGTCGCCGCCAGCGAAGAATATCAGCTTGCGGCCGTTTACTACTCCCAGAGCCGGTGAAGACCACGTACTATGAAATATGTTTTTTCCGATTCCTTCATCATCCATCGCCACCAGCCGGCCCGTCTTTTTTTCCAGGACGATCAAGCTTGGCGCGTCGGGCCTGTTTATGTTGCGATGTTGGTTATCGATTCCATTGCTGGTATTAACGTAAAGAAAATCTCCATCGATCAGGATCGAGCTGTGCGCCGCATCGTGCGGCCATGTATCCACCTGTTTGGGAATATCGAAGATCCAGATGATATCCGCATCTATATCCGTAACTTCGAACGGCTCGACGTCCGGTCCTCCCTTGTTGCCGATCGCCAGATGCACACCTTCGTCCGTGTAAGGTCCATCGTTGCCGTTGCTCTGTCCCCGGGCATCCAGGCAGATAACTTCCCCGCGGTTACTCACGACATAAACCATATCCCCCTCGACGCTGGGCGGCGAAACGATCCCCGCCCGGGGCCAGTCGAGATACATGTCGGGCCCCAGTTTGGGAACCATCAACTGCCAGAGGAATTTGCCGGTCTTCTCGTCCAGGCAAAGCAGAATCCCCCTATCACCCTCGTATCGCGGATCACGAGGCGGGTCACCATTGGTGCCCATATAAACCCGCCCTCCCGCAATAACGGGCGTGGCCCACGTTTCGCTGCCCAACTGCGCCGTCCACTTTATATTCTCGCCCGAATCGACATCGAAACTATCGGCCAGCCCGGTCTCATCCGAGATCCCGTTGCGGGTTAACTTCTCCTGCCATTGGGCCCGGTCACCAGCACGAACCGCCGAGACGAATGCAAGCACAAAAAACAAACCGAGGATGCACAACCGCTGGTCTTTACATCTTCTTGCCATAATACCTTGACTCATTCAGTTTCAGATATTTCCGGGAGCAGAATCTCCAGGCTGCCGATCCATCCGGACCTCGAACTCCCATTGTACTCAATGCAATCACCGTCGTAAATCAAAACAACCGGCATCATCCTCCGGGGAAACCCTTCTCCCCCGTGACGACTAATTGGAGTACTGGAATTGAATCTCGAAAAAGAAGAACTCGGCCTGCCTGAGGATGTGAGGCAGGCCGAGGGTGTTACCCGCACTCGCAAGGGCGGGTGGCTGATTTGCTCGGAACCCAACCGGATCTACTGTTTCGTTTGACTCAACCGGTGCGGCAATTGAGTGCATTGTCGCGAAGAGTTTTCATATATTCGAATGCCATCCGCGTTTGTCTATGGACATACTCGATTCCGGCAAAGTTTCCGTTTTCCATGGCCGGATGGCAGAACTCCCAACTGATGAATCCTTCGTAGCCGGATGCGGCAAGGGCATTGAAATAGGCAGGATAGACTACCTTGCGACCCCAGAACTTTTGATCGAAGTAGCCGGCCGCGGCAAGTACTACACGATCGTGTTCGTCTCGGGCGAACTCACCATTCAAATGCGAATGGATTTGCAGTTTGCCCGCGGCTTCGACCATTTCCTTTGCGCGGGTTTCCGATTCGGGTTCGTCCTCGATGTTGATATCCAGGCATGCTTTGAAATGCGGCGAATCGACTTCCCGGATCAGTGAGAGCGTATCCCGATAGTTGTTCACGATATCCGGTCCGTGGTTTTGTAAAGCCAGCGTGACTCCGTGATCTCCGGCAAACTCGGCCAGTTCGCGGATGGCCGGTACGACGAAGCAGCGCCGATCTTCTTTCCAGAACGGATAGGGATCGCTGCCATACGTTAAATCATACGAGGCGACTCCATCGTGGATGGTAATACCTCGCCACGCGGCAAAGATCTTGCAGATCGGCACGCCAAGATCGCAAGCAAGCTTGATGCACTCGCGTACGTAACAGATCATTGCCTCCTGACGGGAAGGGACGGGGCTCGACAAATCGCAGTTGGGCGATATCGCGGAAAGAACGATTTCTGATTCATCGGCCAATTCCCGCAACCTCTTGCGGTCATCCATACTGAGATCCATAGGCGCCGCGTGTGGCCGCTCTGTGTCCAACTCGAGCCCTTCCCACCCCTGGCTTTTTGCGAGGCGGACCAACTCGAAGACATCGATTGCTTCGCCTTTGTACCAGACGCCTCTGTAGGTGATGCTGTAAAGCCCGATCTTCATCGGTAACTCCTTCGCGATTGGAGGAACGTTTTTTCGGTATTCAGTTTGTACTGTTTTGTTTCTTGGTAAGACAGTTTATACTGTACTATAATCTCGCGGGATATGCTTGTGCACCGGGCGCATTTGATTGTCTTATGGCCTCACGTACGTTTGGGCCGGCAAATATCCTGTTTTTTCAGAAAGTGAAGATAGAAAAAAACCACACCGGAGAATGGTCATGAAGCCGAAGGTGGAATCGGCGCCACTAGGGCAGGGAGAATCCTTCCGTGTCCTGCGATGGAATGATCGCGATGTGACTGATGTTGAGGCAATTGAGCCGGACGGGAAGACGTATCACTTCAGAAGAACCTTCACGCGTTTCCTGACTGAAGTCCGCATGGATGCCGTCAAACGCCAGTTGATCGAGACCGATCTGCCGATAGGAGAAATCGCGTTTTCCTCAGGATTCAGCAGCCTTTCCCATTTCAATCACAAGTTCGTCGACATTCACGGAGAATCTCCGAGCAAGTTTCGCCGGAAGGTGCAGTGACGCAAAGATTATGTTTGATTATTCCCGGCGTCACCGCGACTTGGCATCCTTGCGTTGACTTCCTTTATTATTTTTTTGGTTCTTCACGAAATTTCGTTGGTGAAAATTATATCAACTTGCCTTCGGCAAGAGGTTTTTTAGGCATGGGCTAACAAAAGTATATTGACTCAAGACAAACTCCAGAGTGATAATGCCATAGTCTGGTGAAGTGGAGGTAGGCAATGCTGAGGAGCAGCCTACCAAGGAATAACCGGATGCTGACGGAAGTATATACTGTTAAGGCTCCTCGGATATCCTATGGTCCGAGGAGCTTCTTTTTCATACTTTTGTTAGCCCATGCCTTAAAAACCTTCGTGCGGAGCACGACAATACCATTTATGCCCACTAAATTCCGTGAAGAACCTTCTTTCTATATGCCATAATATGAGGCGACTATTACGGGTTCGTCAGATTCGGTGCCCAGGTTTTTTGTCGTATCATGGGCGTTTCGCCGGAAGCGGGGAAGGTGGTTTTTGTGGCCTCGCGAAGCTGGCGGGAAAGTTTGGCAACCGTGTCGGCGTGGTTGGGATCGCCGGCCAGGTTCGTCAACTCTTTCGGATCGGCGTCGTGGTCGTAGAGTTCGCGTCCCTGCTTGCCTTGATCCCACTCGGTGTAGCGCCAGCGGGGTGTGCGCAGCGAATATCCGAAGAAGCGGGGCTTGGGCTTTTGACGACGTCGGGTAACCTGGCTGATGGTCCAACCGCGGCCGAGGGTGCCGGGCTTGTTGAGCATGGGTACGAGACTCTGGCCCTGCAGGTTCTCGGGCGCCGGCACGCCGCATAGTTCGGCCAGGGTGGGATACAGGTCGATCAAGCCCACCGGTGCCTTGGCCACGGCTCCTTTGGCCGCCGATTTGGGCGAGACGATGATCAGCGGCACCCGCGTGCTGCCTTCGAAGAGGCTCATCTTCTGCCACAGTCCATGCTCG
>JAFGTN010000764.1 GCA_016934075.1 Pirellulales bacterium | reverse complement strand
AGATGAGTGTGTGGCCGAATTTCCGCAGCCCGCTCTTGTGGGACGTGGTGGCCATCAGCACCTACGGGACCGTGTCGGTGTTGTTCTGGTATCTGGGCATGATTCCTGACCTGGCCACGCTTCGGGATCGGGCCCAGTCGCAATGGCGGCGGTTGTTCTATGGGCTTTTGGCTTTGGGATGGCGGGGTTCGGCCAGTCAGTGGCACCGCTTCGAGTGGGCCTATTTGTTGCTGGCCGCGCTGGCCACGCCGCTTGTGTTGAGTGTGCATTCGGTGGTGAGTTTCGATTTCGCCGTTGCGCAGTTGCCGGGTTGGCACACCACAATACTGCCGCCGTACTTCGTGGCCGGTGCGATTTTCAGTGGCTGCGCCATGGTGATAACGTTGGCCGTGCCGGCGCGGGCGTTTTTCGGGCTAAAGAACCTGATCACCATGCGACATCTGGAGAACATGAACAAGCTGATCCTGGGGACGAGCCTCTTGGTGGGCTACTCCTACGTCATCGAACTTTTCATGGCATGGTACGGTGGGAATCCGTATGAATTTTTCGCGTTCGTCAATCGGGCGATGGGGCCCTATGGTTGGGCGTATTGGTTGATGGTGATTTGCAACGTGTTGGCGCCGCAGCTTTTCTGGTTCAAGAAAATGCGGACTTCGCCCTTGATAATGTGGATCATTGCCGCTTTGGTGAACGTGGGCATGTGGATGGAACGTTTCGTAATCGTGGTAGCCTCGCTGGCTCGCGATTTTCTGCCGTCGAGCTGGGGCATGTTCCGGCCGACGGTAATTGATGTGATGATGCTGGCGGGAAGCTTTGGACTGTTTTGTACGCTGTTTTTGTTGTTTTGCCGATTCCTACCCATGGTGGCCATGGCGGAAGTCAAAGGCGTGTTGCCCCACGGTGAAAGGTCTGATAGCGATTCTATGCAAGACGGAAGTAATGGTTGATGGACGCAGTTGAAACTGAAACTGATACGACGCGGGTGGCCGGCATTTTGGCCGAGTTCGAAACCGCCGAGACCTTGAAGCACGCGTCTACCGGTCTGCGTGAGGCAGGCTACAAGAGATTCGAGGCCTACAGCCCCTTCCCCGTCCACGGTCTCTATGAAACCATGGGCCGCAGGCGGACGATCCTGCCGTTATTGGTATTCGGCGGCGGCTTGGCGGGCTGCATGATCGCGCTTTTATTGCAGTGGTGGACCAACGCCATAGATTATCCGTACCTGATCAGCGGTAAGCCGTTCTTCAGTCTTCCCGCCAATATCCCTATTACTTTCGAGCTGATTATCCTGCTGGGAGCGCTCTCGGCCTTTGGCGGTGTAATGGTGTTGAACAACTTGCCGGAATTGTTCCATCCTTTGTTCGGGTGCGACAAGTTCCGCAGGGCTACCACCGATGGCTTTTTTATCGGCGTTGACATAGGCGATAAGAAATTCGACGAAACCGAGACGGCCGACCTGTTGCGGCGGCTGAGTGCCACGGATGTGCAGATCTATCATCACCCGCAAACCGAGCAACGCATACCCGGATATATTATGGCCGCGGCGGCCTTGATCGTGGCGTTGGCTTTATTGCCGCCGCTGGGGATCGCATTGTTTCGATATGCGCCCAAGTCACAGCCGCGCATCCACCTTGTGAGCGACATGGACCACCAGCCGAAATATTTGCCTCAGCAGTTCAGTCCGCTTTTCGAAGATACTCGCGCCATGCGTCCTCCGGTGCCGGGCACGGTAGCGGTTGACGCCGTGATCGATGACACGCATTATCTATTGGGGCAAGTCGACGGTAAGCCGGCCGATACGATTCCCATTGCGGTTACGACCGAGACCATGCGGCGAGGGCGCGAGCGATATGATATATTCTGTGCCACTTGTCACGGTCTGGCGGGCGACGGCGACGGGATAACCTCGCAGTTGGCATTCGAACGCGAGGAGCCCAAATGGGTCAAGCCCTTATCGTATTACAATGAATCGGTTGTAAGTCAGCCCGTGGGACAAATATTTCAGACGATTTCTGACGGTGTTCGCACCATGCCCGGCTATAAATACCAGATCCCCACCGAAGACCGTTGGGCGATCGTACTTTACGTTCGCGCGTTACAGCGCAGCCGTAGCGCTACTATCGAAGACGTGCCCGAGGAATTACGAAAACATCTTCAATCGGAAACAGCTAAAAACCCTAACCGAGCACGGTGATGCAGAAACATCCCATACCGAATATCGACGACGAAAGAACCAGGCTGTCCTCCGCGGCCACGGGCTTGCAGGTAATGCTTGCGATCGTTGGGTTTTCGGCTCTGCTGGGGGCGTTATGGCTGGGGTGGAACAACTCCGACGAACTACGATCGTTCACGGCGTCTTACCTGGTCAGCTATATGAGTTTTTTGGGCATCTCGTTGGGTGGATTGTTTTTCGCGGCGCTGCAGCACTTGACGCGAGCCGGCTGGAGCGTAACTGTACGCCGTACGGCCGAAATAATCTCGGCAAGTATGCCCTGTATGGTTCTGCTGTTTCTGCCCATCCTGGTACCGCTGCTGCTAGGTATGACTGGTCCGTATTACAAGTGGTTGGATCCGGAACTGGTGGCCGAAAGCAGCTTATTGCAGTGGAAGAAACCTTACTTGAACCTGCCCTTTTTCTTCGCCCGAGCGGCGATATATTTTCTGACTTGGGTGCTGCTTGCTCGATTTTACTACAAGAACTCGACGCGTCAGGATGTCGAGGGCGGACCGGAACTCACCCGGCGCATGGAGAAGGTTGCGCCCGTGGCCCTGATCCTGTTCGGCCTGACCGTGACCTTCGCCGCCTTCGACTGGATAATGTCGCTGGAGCCTACCTGGTTCAGCACGATTTTTGGATTATATTACTTCGCCGGCTCGGTTATTGCCGCGTTGGCGGCCATGATTTTATTCGCAATCGCGCTGCAGTGTCGCGGGTATGTGGCCGGAGCGATTACCGTGGAGCATTACCACGAACTGGGCAAGTTGATGCTGGGATTCGTGATATTTTGGGGTTACATGGCCTTTTCGCAATACATGCTGATCTGGTACGCCAATATCCCGGAAGAAAGCGCCTGGTATCTTCAGCGTCAGTCGGGGTCTTGGATGTGGGTGGGGCTGGGGCTGTTGTTCGGCCACCTGATCCTTCCATTCCTGGGTTTGCTGCCGCGGGCGGTAAAACGCAGTAAGATACTGTTAGGGGCTTGGGCCGTATGGATGCTGGTCATCCATTGGATAGATATTTATTGGTTGGTTATGCCCACCTTTGCCGAGGATCACCTGCCCTTCGGAGCGATGGACGCCTGCTGTATAATTGCAATAGGCAGCCTGATGTTGGCAGCCATTGTCAAGATCGCGCGTAAATGCGAGCTGATACCAACAAAAGATCCGCGACTGGAAGAAGCTTTGTCATTTGAGAATTTTTAACAAGTTCAAAAAACCATGTCAGATTACGGTATAAATACCGGCAAAGTCCTGTTCATCGGCCTGTTGAGCGTTATACTCACGTCCGTTGTCGTGGTGGGCCTGCAGGCCCTTTATTACTGGCAGGTCGATCGCATGCAGTTGGCCGAACAGCTCTGGGAGCCATCGGCCAAGATGGAAAAATTGACGGCCGCCCAGCAGGCAAGGTTGACCGACTATCGCATGCTGGATGCCAAAAAAGGCACGGTCGCGATCCCCGTCAGCCGGGCCATGGAGATGGTGGTTACCGAGCTTTCACGGCCCGGTGGAGAAGGCAACTCCAAAGGCACTGTCGCAAAGGAACGGAAAAATGAGAAATAGTATTTGTAGGCCGGATTATAACCCGGCGTCTCTGTTGGTTGCGGGCTCAAACGCCGGGTTGCAACCCGGCCTACGAGAAGGTAATACTTCACGGGCAGGATGCCAGTGCCACAAACTACTTATTCAACGGGCCATTTTCGCGGTGGCCGCAATCGTTTTGTTTTGCTGCACACCCACACTTCGCGCCGAGCGCAAAGAACCTTTGCCGCCGGAACTCAAAGGCGTGGGGATGACTGAGCACCTCAACGAAAAAGTGCCCTTGGATCTGGAGTTCGTGGATTCAAACGGCAAGAAGGTCAAGCTCGCGGATTATTTCGACGGTGACCGGCCCGTCGTATTGACGATGAACTATTCTAACTGTCCCATGCTTTGCAGCTTGCAACTCAACGGACTGTACGATGCCCTGGGGCGCATGGATTGGAACATGGGAGACAAGTTCGATATGATCACCGTCTGCATAGATCCCCTGGAGACGCCCGAACGGGCGCGGATGACTAAGCAGAAATATTTGAAGATCTATCGCCGCGCCGGCGCGGCCGACGGCTACCACTACCTGACAGGCAGCGAAGAGAACATCAAGAAGGTGGCCGATGCGGTCGGTTTCCATTACAAGTACTCCGAGAAGCAACGGCAATATTTGCATGCTGCTGTGACCATGATCCTCACGCCCGATGGGCGCGTGTCGCGATATCTTTACGGCGTGGAGTACGATCCGCAGACACTGAAACTTTCGCTCCTGGAAGCAGCCGACGGCAAGATCGGCTCGTCGATGGACCGTTTTTTGTTGTTCTGTTACCATTACGACCCGGAAAGCGGGCGATACGGACCGGCCGCCTTTCGACTGATGCAACTGGGGGGTGGTATAACTATCGTGGTTCTTGTGGGCGGGTTCATGTTATTGCGTCGCCGGGAAAAATCCAAGCCCCAAAATCCCGAGACTCAGACCGAGCCGCAGACTGAGCCAGAGGAGAACGCATGATTTCGTTTGCCGGATTACCATTAGCACAAAGCGGCGGGTTCTGGTTACCCGACTCGGCCACGAATAGCCCCGCCATGGATCCTGTCTTCTACTTGATCTTGGGCATCTGTTCGTTTTTCTTTCTTCTGGTTGTGGGACTTATGGTGTTTTTTGTGGTGCACTATCGCCGCCGGCCGGGCGTGGTGCCGCAAAAAACGGCCTCGCATAACATGCTGCTGGAGTTGACCTGGACGTTTATTCCCCTGGTTATTGTGGGAGCTATTTTTTACCAGGGATTTACGGCTTATATCAGAATGCAAACGCCCCCGCCCAACTGCTATGATCTGCGAGTTTCGGCGCGGCAGTGGGCCTGGCAGTTCATTTACCCCAATGGACATATCGACGAAAACCTGCATGTGCCCGTGGGCGAACCGATTCGTCTGACCATGACTTCCGAGGACGTGATCCACGGGCTATGGATTCCCGCGTTGCGCGTGAAGATGGACATCGTGCCGGGTCGCTACACAAGTACATGGTTCCGTGCGGATAAGGTGGGTACTTACAATCTGCTTTGTACAGAATATTGCGGCGACGAGCACTCCGACATGCTGGCCACCGTCGAAGTGCACACTCGCGAGGATTACGACGCCTGGCTCAAAGACGCGGGCAACTACTTGAAAACTTTGCCGCCGGCCGAGGCCGGAAAAGTGCTGTATCAGCGCCGCGGTTGCTTCCAATGCCACTCGGTCGACGGCACTGCCGGTACGGGGCCCTCGTTCAAGGGAATCTATGGAGAGACCCATGACATGGCCGACGGCACTACCGCCGTGGTCGACGATAACTATATCCGCCAGTCGATCCTTGAACCTCAGGCCAAGGTCCGGAGCGGATTCCAGCCGGTGATGGCGACCTACCAGGGACTCGTTTCGGACGACGACATCACGGCACTAATCGAATACATAAAAACATTGAAATAAGCGGTCCGCGATGAATAAGCCATTGCAATCCAAATCCACAACCGGCAGTTATCTGATCGACCCGCCGGGATTGAAGTCCTGGTTGTTTACGCTCGATCACAAACGTATCGGGCTGATGTTCCTGGTGTTGGTATCGATGGCCCTTGCGTTGGGCGCCTTTTTTGCGCTTCTGATCCGCACCGAGCTGACACTGCCGGGGCCGACTATTGTCTCCGAACCTTCGACCTACAACCGCCTCTTCACACTGCACGGCGCGGTGATGATATTTTTGTTCGTAATACCGGTTATCCCCGCGACGTTCGGAAACTTCGCGCTGCCGATGATGCTGGGCGCCAGGGACGTGGCGTTTCCGCGTCTGAACCTAGCCAGCCTGTATTTCTATGTGATTGGCCTGGTGTTTTTCCTCCTTGTACTCATATTCGGCGGTATAGACACAGGTTGGACATTTTATCCGCCCTATAGCACATCAACCGTGACGCCCGTAATATTGGCTGTGGTGGGCGCGTTTATCCTCGGCTTCAGTTCCATCTTTACGGGCATCAACTTTCTGGTAACCATCCATACCATGCGTCCGACGGGCATGGGTTGGTTTCGCATGCCACTGTTCCTTTGGGGGCTTTACGGTACGGCCGTGATTCAAGTGCTGGCCACGCCCGTATTGGCAATAACGTTATTGCTTTTGGCTGCCGAGAGATTGCTGGGGATCGGCATTTTCGATCCCAAGATGGGTGGCGACCCGATTCTCTTTCAGCACTTTTTCTGGTTCTATTCCCATCCGGCCGTGTATATCATGATCTTGCCGGCCATGGGCGTAATCAGCGAGGTGGTTTCCGTTTTTTCGCGTAAACATATTTTCGGATACAAGTTTATTGCCTACAGCAGTCTGGCGATCGCTTTGCTGGGCTTTTTGGTATGGGGCCACCACATGTTCACCAGCGGTCAGTCGCAACTGGTGGGCATGATCTTCAGCGCCCTGACGTTCACGGTGGCCATACCCTCGGCCATCAAGGTCTTCAACTGGCTGGCCACCATGTACAAAGGCTCGATCGGCCTGGCCCCGCCGATGTGTTTTGCCCTGAATTTCATATTCCTCTTCGGCATCGGCGGGCTGACGGGCCTGTTCCTGGGGTCGTTGGCCACCGACATTCACGTACATGACACATCCTTCGTCGTGGCCCATTTCCACTACACCATGGCCGGCGGTGTGCTGATGGCCTTCCTGGCCGGGTTGTACTATTGGTGGCCGAAAATGACCGGACGAATGTACAACCTCGTTTGGGGACAGGTTTCGGCCTGGATGATACTGATCGGTTTCAACCTTACTTATTTCCCCCAGTTCATAATCGGCTCGCGCGGCATGCCGAGACGATACTACGACTACACCAGGCTGTTGGAGGTCAATCCCGAGTTCACTTTCTATCAGATCATCTCTACTGTGGGAGGCTTTACGCTGGTCGGCGGTCTGGTCCTGGTGGCTTTTATCCTGCTACGGTCGTTGTTCGTAGGGGCCAAGGCGCCGGATAATCCCTGGGGCTCGGGCACACTGGAATGGCAATGCAACTCGCCCGCTCCGCACGAGAATACCCCGGCACCGGACGATGTGGGCGATTGCTATGACTACAATGATTTAGAGTTTGATGAGCAGACTAAGGGATATGTGATGAAGCAGTGAGTCGTTGTTAGAGGGCAGATGTCAGAGGGCAGAGGGCAGAAATATCGAATGTCGAAATCAGAATGAGGAAAGAATTAAGAATGACCAAGGTCAAATGATCAATGATCAATGTTCAATACCCAATGCAAATTGTGATACTTCGCACCTGATATCTGAGAACTGATAACTGGAAACTGACAACTGAAAACCAACTTCGCGGACTTCATACCTGAAGTCTGTTGTCTGAGGTCCAAACGCTCAATGACAGAATCACATCCATCAGACGAAAAGCCCAATGACGGCGGCTGCAAGGCTCCGCATGTGGCTCATCATTTCGACTCGGCCCAGCAGCAGTATGACTCGGCCAAGTTGGGTATGTGGATCTTTCTGCTAACGGAGGTGCTTTTTTTCAGCGGGCTGTTCTGTTTCTACGCCGTCTATCGGGCAAACAATCCACAGGTGTTTGTCGACGGGCACCACTTTCTCAACACGCCTTTGGGTGCTTTCAACACGGTGGTGCTCATCTTCAGCAGTCTGACCATGGCGCTTGCGGTTCGCGCGGCGCAGCTCGACCGAAATCGCTCAGTTGTTTGCCTGTTGGCAGTCACGATCCTCTGTGGGCTGACTTTCATGGTCGTCAAGGGCGTCGAGTATAAACAGAAATGGGACCACCACATGGTGCCCGGCCAAACGCGGATAGCGCACTGGTTCTCCGATGAAAACACCCAATCGCCGCCCAAGAAGTTTCAGCCGGATGTGCAATACGTCAGAGAACACCTCGAAGAGGCGGGGCACGCGGATCTTGACGACGAAGAACTTGCCCAGCGCATAGACAACCTCCGTTCCTACATGGGCATCTACTTCGCTTTGACCGGCCTGCATGCCCTGCACGTGATTATCGGAGTCGGTGTACTTTGCGTTGTACTCATCATGGCTATTCGCGGACGGTTCGGCAGCCACCGCTTTACTCCCGTCGATATGACGGGTCTTTACTGGCACCTGGTGGATTTGATTTGGATATACGTTTTCCCGCTTTTGTATTTGATTCCTTGATGAGATATGAGGCATGAGGCATGAGGTATGAGGTATGAGAAGGCAGAGGGCAGAGGACAGAAATGTCTAATGACGAAATCAGAATGAGGAATGAATTAAGAATGACCAATGTCCAATGATCAATGCTCAAAGTTAAAAATCTTATGTCCTAAGTCTTAAGTCTAACACCTGATATCTGACAACTGAAAACTGAAAACAATAATTGGAGTTATATCCGTGAACAATTCTTCGCCTTCACCACAATCTGCTTCCAGCGGTTCGGACGCGGCTTTGGCCCACGTGGTCGATATTCGCGTGTTGCTGGGAGTGTTTGCCGTGCTTATGGTGTTGACCACGATCACGGTGAGCGTTTCTTAT
Organism: Pirellulales bacterium; assembly: GCA_016934075.1. Taxonomy (GTDB): domain Bacteria; phylum Planctomycetota; class Planctomycetia; order Pirellulales; family Thermoguttaceae; genus JAFGTN01. The sequence goes on along the minus strand of JAFGTN010000764.1, from coordinate 8,544 downwards.
TTCGATTTTGGTGCGTTGAATCTGTTTGTGGCCATAAGCGTGGCCACGATGAAGGCGGCGCTGGTGGCACTTTACTTCATGCACCTTCGTTACGACAACTTGTTTTATGCGTTCGTTCTACTGGTCGGCGTTGCCTTTCTCGGGCTGTTTCTGTCAATTACCATGCTCGACTCCGTCGAGTATCACCCCGGAGTGGAAGCCTGGCAGGAGAGGACGCAGTGAGCAGAGTATACAGTGACCAGCGTGTCTTGACTTACCCCGTGCGTGCCTACTTGCGACTGGTCCGGCCTGGACTGCTGGCTACGATGCTTCTGGCGATGGCCATAGCCGCCTTGACGGCCGGGCAGCACTTGCCACCGTTGCCGCAATTGATCCACGCCGTTCTAGGCACGGCATTGCTCATTATGGGCGCTTCGGCCATGAACCAGGTTGTCGAGCAGAACGAGGATGCCAAGATGCCGCGTACGGCCACGCGGCCGTTGCCTTCAAGGCTTTTGACCAAGAGACAAGTGACCGCGCTGGCCATATTGCTTTCAATCGCGGGGACAGCGTATTTGGCCGTCTTATCTACACCCACCCTAACGCTCTTGGCCGTGTCGAGTTGGATAGTATACGTGTTGGCCTACACACCTTTGAAGCGCAAGAGCGTCTGGCAAACGCCAGTCGGTTCCCTAGCCGGCGCGATACCCGTCTTATTGGGTTCCGCCATGGTCGGCGCTGTTTTTTCGCCAATTTCGTTGTCGTTGTTCGGAGTAGTCTTCTTCTGGCAATTCCCCCACACGTCGTCCATCGGTTGGATTTACAGAGAGCAGTACGCCCAAGCCGGAATCAAGGTCGCCGCGGTCGTAGATCCCACGGGCCGGCTGGCGGGCCGCCTGGCGGTTTTCGGCGCGGCGTGCGTGTTACCTCTGAGCCTGGTTCCGGCAATTTACTCAACCACCGGCTGGATCTGCGGACTGATAGCACTGATATTGGGCCTGGCTGATCTTGCTGTCGCCGCAAAATTCCTCCGCAAACCCAGCAATGAAACCGCCCGCTTATTACGAAGAATGTCGCTGGTCCATCTGCCGGTTCTGCTCTTATCTATTTTTCTAGCCGTGCGTTTTTGACAACCACCCGTCGCGCTACACTTCCTTGGGCACGACAAAAGGCTCACGATAGTCCTTGCTTAACAGCTTGTTGGCCGCGGGATTTCCGGGGAAGGTTTCGGTTTTGGGATCGAAGTTTACCGTTTGTTCGGTCAGCAAAGAGATACTGCCCAATAGCGCGATCGTGGTTGCCATGTGGCCTTGTTCGACATCGGCGTTTAGGTATTTGAGGTTACGGCTGCGACAGGCCTTGATCCAATTGGGATGATGAACGTTGTCCATGGCGTGCCAGTTGGGGATCTTGGTGGGCGAATCGGCGTGTGGCCCGGGCTCGCGTTTGGGGCCCAGGAAACTGTAGTAGCTTGTGTAGCTGGGGAAAACCATGAATCCCTTTTTACCGAGTAGAATTGCCCCCACCACCGCGTCCGGATTGCTACTGAAAGGCCACTTATCGCGCAAACCTCCTTCGGCCGCTGTCCACCAGTTGCGGTGTTCGACGCTTATCATCCGCCCATCGGCGAACTTGCATGTGAAAGTCTGGTTATCGGGCCACTCGCGATCGTCATCGTGTACCAGGCAACCGCCCATCGACTGGGCCTGCACGGGATGCTCTTCGAGTTTCATTGCCCAACGGATGATGTCCAATTGGTGCGTGGGCTGGTTTGCCATGTCGCCGTTGCAGAAGTCGCGCAGCCAATACCAGCGAGTCTTTCGAAAATTACTGTACGGTTGCTTGGGAGCCGGTCCCACGAATATATCCCAGTCCAACTCCTTGGGTGGCTGCGTTGGCTTATGCCGGCCGAGGTTACCGTGGACCTTGAAGGAGACCGCGCGGGCCATGTAAATATCGCCGATGAGCCCTTCCCGTGCATGCTTGACGCCCTCGATGATGTTGGGACTGGATCGGCATTGCGTGCCCACCTGAACCATGCGTTTATACTTGCGGGCCGCCTCTACCATTTTGCGGCCTTCTTCGATCGTATGCGCGAGTGGTTTTTCTACAAAAACATCTTTGCCGGCTTGGCAAGCCCAGATTGCTGCCGGGGCGTGCCAGTGGTCGGGTGTACCGATGCTTACGGCATCGATAGACTTGTCCTCCATGAGCCGCCGCAAATCCTGAACCACCAGCGGTCGCTTGACGCCTTGCTTCTCGATAATATCCGCCGCCCAATTGGCCGCCCTCAGGTCGCAATCGCACGACACGGCCACCTCGACGTTCTGACCGCTTTTCTCCATCTCGGCAATGCTCCTGGCATGCGCCAAACCGCGATGCATGCCGATCACGCCGACGCGAATGCGATCGCTGGAACCGGACTTGGATTGGGCAATTGCCGGTAGCGCGACCACCGAAGCCGTGGCTACCGATGATTTAATGAATGCACGACGAGTTGTAGTCTTCATTGCGATCTCCGAAAAGATAATTATAGCGGACTTTTGCAAAAGTCCAATTATAGTTAATCAAGCGTAAAGGCTTCACCGTCACTGCGGTGCGACATCGCTTGCGAAACCCTTAGTTCCAAATGGTAGGATATTGTATGCACTGAACCGTCCACGAAAGAGCAGTTCCAACCGCCCGCGTGCGGGCTGCCATAGCCCCAGGTCCAGTAGCCGGGCGTATCCTGGGCGCATGGCAGGCGCACTTCATGGGCCATATTCAACACTCCGTTGTAATCGCCCACGTACATGGCGAAGGTGTCGTTTCCGTCTTTGCCGTCGCGGTAGTGGTTGGGATCCATGTATTTCTCGCCGGCCAGCAAGGTGTGGCTGGTACCGTCGGTAACATCACGCACCCGAATCTGGCTTCGCTGGTGGCAGATACCGGTGCCCGCGTAACGGTCGTCGGTTTCCGTAATCCAACTCCAACTTCGACGGTCGCCGTCGGATAGTGATTGTGGCACACTGCTGAATCCCACACTGGCAAAACGCGTGCCCGCATTTGCCACGTAGTCGTTTCGCGCGGCCGCCTGCGGGCGATCGGAGTTGACAAGCTCATTGAGTCCATGCGGATGTATATACGTAAATGGATAAAGGGCAGCCCTGCGGCGCGAAGGACAATTCAACATAGCAAGCGGAGTTTCCAAGGTTTCCTTGGCGCCGGCTTTTTGCAAAGCCGTAATCGTGTCGGGATCGCCGTCGCAGGCCAATTCGTATACGGACAATTGCTCGATGAAGGGGAGGATATTGAACACCCAACCGCCCGGCTGTGACTTGCCCGCACCCCGGTCGGGATCACCCACCCAGCACACCCCCCAACCACCGGTCGGGAAATGGCCGTGATGATTTTCATGTGTGGCGAATGCCATGGAGATCTGTTTTAGATGGTTTTTGCATTGTGCGCGGCGAGCCGCCTCACGAGATGCTTGCACGGCCGGCAGCAATAAAGCAATCAGAATGCCGATGATAGCGATTACCACGAGCAACTCGACAAGCGTAAAACCATCCGTGGTTTGTTGCCGGGCTGGATTATTGCCGCCGGGTAAGTTTATATCACAACACCGTCTTCGAGCGAACCCGGCAAAAGACTTAACCATCACCTAATACACCCCCGAGATTTCCATTTGCGAAAAAGCTTCACTCAGCCGGTGAATACTGAAGTGGGTTTCAGCGGTTTATTATACAGGACTCCCCGCAAGCTGGAATAAAACTTCCAGGACAATATTATTTTCCGTCAACCGCAATTGCGATACGGCGTCATTTCGAAGCAGTGAATTATTGTCATCTTGATGGGGTGTGTCGTTTGATATCAGCAATTCCCCCTTTCGGCGGTTTAAATGAGCACTACAGATGTCGGCTTTAACGAGTTTTCCAACCGGGGCACTTGGCCGTCAAATTGGCGATATACATCATTAGCAGGCATGGCCACCAGAGTTGTCAAGTGCCTATCGTCATTGTAGACTCAAGGATACTTTGAAGAGCACGAATCCCACCTTCAACCCCCACCCCACGTCCACCATTGCGCTGCAAATCCGGTCCATGCCATGCAGCGGGATGAAATAAGAGAACTCTCATGCAACAGATAATTGTGGCGATTATGCTGCTCCCGCTTAGCATATCGATCACGTATGCCGCGGAACCATCGATCACTGCATCTAAGCCCGCCGATATTCCGAAATATAGCAAACCCAACTGCATGGTGGACGGCAAGCCTGACACGATGTATGCGGTTGATGATGTCAATAATATCGATGTCTCAATCACATACGAAACACCGGTGCCCGTGCGATGGCTGATTATTACGCAAGCTGGTTGGAAAAACTCGCCTGTCTGGGGGCAGTTGAAATCGTTTCGTTTGACTATAAACGACCAGCCACCGAAAATCGTGTATCTACTGGAACGTCCGGCCGAGCCGCAATCTATCGACCTGGAAACAATTCATAAGATCAAATCCCTTCGCATTTCCGGGCTGGAGCGTTTTGAACATCGCGAGCACAAGTTTGGTGGCCTGGCCGAAATATCCTTGGCTGCGGAAAGGCCCGAAAATTCGATCGTTGCCGATCAACAAAGCAGCATCTTTGTCCATCACCCTGGTGTTAACGCACCCAATCTGCACACGACTGCTGCGGTGTTGTCGATCAAGTTCATGCAAATCCCGACGGACTCAACCGCTGTCGATTTCAGGTGTATGGACAAGAGCGTATGGCGAGCCATGCTGCAGCCCAACGGTAGAAGTGAAATCAAGACCACTCTATCGCCCAAGGACTTCAAGTGCGTTACGCCGGGCCAACCGCCAACTGGTGCCATACAGTTTTACTGTCTTCAAAAAATTGAATTTCCGGTAAAATGGGTCGAGCGGACCAGCCGCGTCGAGGCAGTCGATGTCCAGTGGCTCGACGAAAATAAAACCGTGTACCCCTGGGAATTCGATCCGAAACCCGTGGCTACAATCGGCGGTAGAGCTTACTGGCCCGGGGCACACCGCAACAATGCCGGGCATTTTGCATTCCGCTATGAACCCAATGGGCTGTTGATCAACAACGCCAGCTTCGACCGTATCGAGCGATCGTGGTACTATTTCAAACCCGGCCGTCGCGGCGAGAGCTTCCAGTTCAATTACGGCATCCCCGGCGCGGTCAAGCCCGCCCAGGAAATGATCGTTCGCGGCGAACTCAAGACAAATCTTGCCGGTGTCGATCGGCAATACGAATACAAGCAAGGCAAGGGAAATTACACCAGAGATGAAATCAAGGCCGACTGGACCTCCATGCGCTGGACCCGTCGGATTAAAACGGCCGGGGGAAAAACATATCGGCAGCAATTGCGATACAGCACCTTGGCGGTGGGCGTGCAAGTCGAAACCGACGCGCCCAGTTTCGAGATGTCGTTCCAAGATGCCAAGGCTACCAACGGTCCCCGGGCTATTGTAATGCCGAACAACGGCGGCATCAGTGTGGTCAAGTCGGTTGATCCGCGGATCATGTCCACTAACTGGTTGCTGCTATTGGCCGGTGACGGCACGCCAGAGATCCCAGTAATGCTGGTCTTCCAATGTCGCCCGCAAAAAATTGAGATCCAAAAAGACGGGCTAACGGTGCATAACACCGGCGGCGTCGGCACAATCGCCATCGGTACTCCCTTCGGCGCGACGACCCTACCGGCTGATACATGTAAGTCCTGGCAAGATTCCCCAAGCAAGATTCCTGTCGATTCATTACGACGTTTTGCCGATTTGCTGGCGGCTTATCCATTCCGTTGCACCGAGACTTTTACCGTTGCCGACGGCACTGTACACATCAAAGACCTCATCGAGTTTTTGCCCTGGTGTGATGATTGGAAAACCGAGCCTGTCGCTTACTCACCGCTGCCGCCCCTGGTGTCCTATTCCGTCCAGAACGGATACCTGCCCAAAAACAGCATTTCGGACACGATCGATCTGCAAATTCCCACCAAGTGGGGCCCATACCTCGTGATGAAGGGCAACGAGGTACAATATCGTCTGCCGGTGCCCAAGTCGTGGGACAATTTCCCTCTGCATGTCCGGCCAGACAAATCGCTTGATTGGCTCTATGGCAATCTGCAACGGTCGCTTTCCAGCGAACAATTACGGTCGGCATTCGGTCACGCCATGACCGACGAATTTGTGCCCGCCCCCAGCGAGCACCCTCATGCCGCGGCCCACGATTTTGCGGCCGGTGCTTGGCGGGCGGCTAACTACATGTCTGCCGAGAACCGTGAATTCCTTCGCAACGCCACCCGCCGACGCGTGATCTCGGCATTGCTACCTCAGAACTACCGGCTACGTACCGATCCACTTACCGGTGCACAGTACGTTGCCTGCACTGTCTGGTGCGGCGAGAGCGAGTACACCGTCAACGGCGAGAACTTCGCAGATATTGACTATTGGCAAGGCTTGACGATCTACGGAATTTACACACACGCCAAGTACGCAGCCATGTGGGACACGATGCGGCGACACTGGCCAGTGATCCGTTCCATGTTGAGCTACTGGGAAGCCACGCACAGTTGGGCCCTCATGAGCCCTGGTGCCCGTGAGGCCGGCGAAATGTATCACGGCGACATGCCCCATGCCGGCTATGCGGGCCTGGTCGGTTTCTATCGTCTGGCCCAACATCTCGGCTCACCTTACGAAAAGGACATGGGAGCCTATCTGTTGGCCAAGGCCGCTGTTCCCACGGTTGCCAAATATGGTTTTGGACGCCACGCCGTCAAGTTGCCACACCAGGAACTTGGCGGTTGGGTTCGTCCCTGCACAGGTTTCGCCGAGAGATGGGTGGCCGCCTTCCCCTTTACCGATCCCGGCTGCAAAAATTTCGAACCCAAGGATCCCTGGTGGCGAACCGGATGCATCGGACCGCAAAGCGGCCAGGTCGAAACGACGGACCTCATCGTCCGTCGTTGCCGGGATGATCTGCTCTGGTGGGAAAAGGATTTTATAAAAGCTTGCCCCGACAACCGACTAGTCGAACATGATTCCGTTCGCGTTCTCCCGCACGTAATGCTGCGAAACGAGTTGGCGGACACACTCCGTATCAGTGCATTGGAAGTGCTGAAGAATTACCAAAGCATGTATCTCCTCCGCGATGCTCACATACCGGCGATGATTCTCAGTAACAATTGTCCAATTCGACTTTTGGACTGGGCGCCCGCCTATATCAAGTCGGCAGACTTCAACGAACATCATGTTGCCGTGGTAGGAGTTACCAACCACAACAAAGCCACGAAGTTGACCATTGCTATAAGTCAACCCGTAACAATCAAACACAACGAGCAGACAGTCGCCGCGCGCCAGGTTGATAATTCTGATGGCTGGAAAGTTCTTTCCGTAGACATCCCCCAGGGGGAACACACCTTTACTATTTGCCCAAGCAAGACACCATAACGATCGAAAGGAATTTCATCGATACTAGGTCTAACGCTAATCGGCCGCACATCCATTATGTAGATCACCGAGGTTGCCAACGCTAAAAGATGTATTCACTATCTTCCGTGCCACAAACAGGTCGCCTTGGAACCATACCTCGTAGCCTTTTTCCACAAGATATAGATAGCGGTCCATGTCAATAATTGCTCGACAAATGTCACTATCTACGGACTTGCTACTGGTTTCGCTGAACTCGTTAGAATCACTTAGAGCTCTTGCTGCGTTGCTTCTAGGATATTGTTCCTTTGAATACTTGTCGGAAAAGTACTCACCCGTGCGTTTCTCTCTCTTTCGAGAGTAGACGTAGTTCTTAAATCGAAAGGCCCAATTGATCACCGTGAACTTCCTCTCGATTTTTGTATTTCCACCAATGTTGTCATGACAACAGGTTCGAAAGGCCAAGTATTGCGCATTGTGCGTAATACCATAGTCGATAGCTCCATCGGATACGGAACCGCATGCTCCGAAGAAGACTACCGCCGTGGGCTCTGTTTTCAGTTTTGGATCAAAGATATCATCTTTTATGAATTTGTAGTTCGAAGGAGACCGTCCTATCGGGGAGCATTCGTAGAGATTATTAAATCGAGGGTTGATATCGGTTCCAATTACCTGGAAGGACTTCAATTGGACTGCTAAGTGCCTGGCATGTCGTCCAAAGACGCATGCTGGATTCACGACCGTTCCCCGGCGTTGTTCCGGCCGTTTTGCCTGAAGCAGTCCGACGATGATCCTCTTCAAATGTTTGTCTCTTGCGGCAGTGAGACATTCGCCTAGAGAAGACGAACATGGCACGGTAATCTTGGGAAATCCCGGAAACCGTTGGTCCCATGCATCGGAGAATCTTTGCAAGTGCTGCTTCAACCACCGGATATTGATTTTGCTATTGGCTGTATGGCCAACCCGAAGTTCATCTAGCAATCCAGCCAAGACTTCCCTGCCGATATCGAGGCGATCTTCTGGGGTTTTCATGCCAGAAATCCTTGCTGGATACTGTCAGTGAGCGCCCAAAACCGGCCACGTAGAGGCGCTTGAAAATCGGCCATTTGAGAGAGGAGATTTGCCCGGCTACCTTGAGTT
>JAFGTN010000763.1 GCA_016934075.1 Pirellulales bacterium | reverse complement strand
GCCAGTATCACGACCAGCTCTACAAGCAACGTTCGGTCGAAGGATTCGTCAATCTGGACGACTATAAAGATTGGGTGCTGGCGTGGTCGGATGACACGCGTGCCGGCATCGCTGCTCCAAGCGGGCAAGGCCCGGCGTTAAAGCATGTACTTGATGGTTTTGAGGGCAATGACGACCGAGGCATGCGGTGGTTCTCACACTTTCGCCAAGCCGAAAAAATGCTATGGGCTGTCGACGTTCGTAAGCAATTGGCCAATCCTTCTCTTTCCAAAGCACAGAGAGGATGGCTGAGTGCCCAAGTGGCCGCCTTCTGTTATCTCATGGCCGAGCCGGACTTCAACACTCGGGCCAGCGCTTCCCACCAAGGCAACCCAAACATGCCAATCAACCGTTTCTTCGCCTTGCCCTTTGCAGCGGTGCTAATCCCGGATCATCCGCTAGCCGCCGCCTGGCTGGATACGAGCCACGAATATACCAAGTACAAGTTGGGCATTAATGTCACGCCGGGCAGCGGCTATAGCGAGTTGATGACCTATTACGGTGCGGCTGCCCCGACCTATGTCCATGCCGCGCTCGTCGCGGACCAAGCCAAACGTCTCGACGAAGGCACGCGACAACTGGCCCTGGAACCGGTGGATTTTACATTACGGATGTTGGCGCCGCCGGATCCGCGCTTTGGCTTCCGGCCGATTCCCGGCTTCGGCCACGAGGGTGTGCTACGCTTCAACCAATGGCTTCCGGCCGCCACGCTGATCAAGGCGAAGGACCCAACGCGAGCCGCCCTCTACGCCTGGGCTTGGGAGCAGCAAGGCCAGCCCGGCGAAAGCCAGCACTGTAATGGTTTTGCAGTGCTGTGCGCCGATGAAGGCAAACTCGCCAAACAGGCTAAGCCCCAAGCGATCCGCGATGCTCTCCACAGCACGTGGATCCCGGGCTTCGGGGCGGTGCTTCGTTCCCATGGCGGCGATCCGAACGAAACCTACTTTGGCTATCGACAGGGTTACCTGGCCAGCCACAGCGACGCCAATCAGGGCGACTTCGTTCTCTACGCCAAGGGCGCCCCGTTGGTAACGCTCAGCATCCGAGCCTATCCGCTCCACCAGGTGAAGGAATATAAGGAGTTGTTCGAGAACTTCGGGTGGCATAGTGTGGTTCGCACCGGCTCGCAGTCCAATACGGGCGGCTGGCCCGCCGGCGGACCAGTTAGTGGCATTCACCGTCACTTCCTCAGCGATTTGGTGGATTATCTTCGCGGCGAGGGCGACTACAGCAACACGCCACTGGACGGTAACGATGCTGGCCGCGATCTTACCACCCCGGATGCCCAACGCTGGACACGGCAGATTCTGTTCCTCAAGTCGTCAACACCGGCAGCGCCGAACTATTTTGTATTCCGGGACAGTCTGACCAGCCTTGATCCCAAACACGGCAAGCTGACGCCAAAATGGTGGAACCTTCGCACGCTTGGCGACAAGAAGCAAATCCAGGCAAAAGAGGATGGCTTTACCTATACCAGCGCCTTCGGGCCGCACCTTGACGTGCATCTTCTCGAACCGAAAAAGGCAACGTTGGAATCCCGCGCCGTCAGCGGCGGTGGCCAAGCCGGCGGCGGCGCGATGGGCGCCTTCATCGATAACACTCCGTCGGATGAACTCACCGTCAATGCCCTCGGCCCCATCCCTGCCGGACAGGACATCGTCGTGGTGCTCTATCCGCGTGCGGCGGACGAAGCCCAGCCAACGTACGTCAGCCTCGGCGACGGTGCCGCCAAGATCACCACGTCGACCTCCACCGATTACGTGTTCCAGCATCCGACCGGCGGTGACTGGAAATCCGGCGATGTAGCCTTCCGCGGCATCAGCGGCGCGGTGCGGGTCTTTCCTGATGCGGTCCACATGATTATCGCCGAGGGAGCCGGCGAGGTAACCTTTGGCGGCTATACCCTCAAGGCCGGCAAGCCGGTCACGCGTATCGTCCCCCTGGCCGAGATCAAACGCGGCGGAATGGTGGATGTACCGGCCGACCCGACCACCATCAACTTCAGCCTGAATCCCCAGGACGGCCCCATTGTCGACGTCCAGCCGGGCATCCAACGCCAGAAACGCACCGACGGCATGGCCTATGAATTCAACGCCACCGACCCGATCAGCTTCGCCAAAGACGATACGATCTTCGAAGGACGACGCGGTGCAATCGTGGTCGACACGAAGGCCGGCACGACGCGATTGGTGATGATCGACGGCACACGCATCGGCCATGGAGAGGCTCTCGCCGAAGTGGCAAGCGGACCTTACGATCTAACGTATCATGCTGACCACGTCGAGGGCATTGCTGAAGGACCGGCCCGTTTGTTATATCTGTCCAAGCCCAAGGGCCTGACCCGCATGCCCTGCATCAATATCAACGGTGTGCGATATGCCCCTGGCGGATACAGCGGGGCCGACGGCCAGGCCTGCCCTCATATCAACATCCAGGATGCTATCGTGCCCCTCCGCGGCGGCCGATTCACTTTTACCTTAGAAAACCTGCCGCAACCACCCATCTTCCGAAAGTGGAAACACTGGAACACAATATTAAATCCCTGGAAGGAGACGGAAGCTGCACGCGACATGACTCCGTAGTCAGGTTACAAATGGCGGGCCATCCTTTGGCTTGGCGGGCAGGCACGTTGGACACTCTCTAGGGTGAGACAACCCCGTTCTCCCTACAACGACTAACGGAAAAGCTTCATGAAGAGCATTTATGAAAAGAGAAACTCATGAATACGTCTACAACCCACATCCAAGCGGATAAAGCCACAGAAGTCCCTAACCATGTCAGTCCTGTCAAGCCCTTGAATGTCGCGATGGTTGGGGTCGGCGGTTATGGTGCCGAGCGTCGCAGGCTGATGCGTAATACCGGCCTGTTCAAAATCACACGGACTTATGACATCAACACAAATTCCATGGCACAGGCAGAGGTCGAAGACGGCGCCAAACCGGCCACCAGCTACGAGGATCTACTCGATACACCGGGCATTGAGGCGATGATAATTTCCAGCGGGGCCAAGTTTCACGCCGAGTACATGCTTGCCGCCATGGAACGCGGCCTGAATGTCTTCGTGGAGAAACCGCTCTGCTCAACGCCGGCAGAGATTGATGCGTTGGTGGCGGCCCAGAAGGCTAGCGGTGTCGTTGTCGGGGTGGGGCATACCGACAATACCCGCCATCCTTATATGCAACGCATGCGGCAGATGATCGAGGCTGGCGAACTCGGCTCGGTTGTTACCTTTGAGAAAACGGCGGCTCACAGCGGTGGCTTGACGATTCAGCCGGGCGAGTGGCGGGGCGATCCGGAGGCCAACCCCGGCGGCATGCTGTTCCAGTGCGGCGTTCATGCCATCCATGATCTGCTCTATCTGTTCGGTCCGATCACCAAGGTTTGTTGCAAAATGCGATATGATGTGCACTCGACGCAAACGGCGGATAGTGCTCACTGCATTCTGACCTTTGCCTCCGGCCTTATGGGAACGCTGAACGCCTACCATGTGACGCCGTACCGCCATACCTTCAGTATTTTCGGCACGGCTGGCGCTCTTCACAAGCGGGATCGATTCTTTGACGAGGGGACCACGCTCCAATTCCAACCGCGAAAGCTAAACGATAAGGAACCAGAGATATCCCTTGAGATAGATGCCACCAGCGATGACTGTACCGGCAGCCTGAGAAGCTTCTATGCCGCAGTACGCACAGGCTTGCCGTGCTACCCATCACTCGCCGACGGTGCCCTCGCCGTGGCGGTGGTCTTTGCGGCTGAAGAGTCGGCCATAACTGGACGCGAGATGGCAATTGTAGACCGAGTCTGACATGAACCGATCCATCACAAAAACCAAGAAAGTGCTTCATGTGGCTGCCGCTCAGATTATAAGCCTGGGCGGATCGGCCAAGACTTTACCACGTATTGAGGCGTTATCCCATGCGGCTGCCCTTCTTGGTGCCGAGATCATCCTGTTTCCAGAAGTAGCGATTCACGGCTACGACTATGACATGACCAAAGAGGACGTACGCCAGCAGGCGGAAACTCTTGACGGGCCGATCGCACGGCAGATTCTTGGCATGGCCAGGAAATATCATATTACTATTCTGGCAGGCTTCTTTGAACATGATGGCGATGATGTTTTCAACAGTCATCTGATCGCTGAAGCCTCGGGGGCTCTGTCGACACAACGCAAGCACATGCTCACAGAGAGTGAGAAGCGTGCTGGAATAACGCCAGGCCCGAAGACGCGGCGAATCTTCGAGATCAACGACATCCGTTGCGCACTGCTAATCTGTGCCGATACGGGCATCGAGGGCCTGCGTGAGGAACTCCACGCTCTTGAAGTGAACCTCCGCTTTATTCCTACGGGAGGTGGGGGAAAAGTCAGCGACATGTTGACTTGCAATGACCTGAAATATGTCGCAGGCCGTCAACGCTATGAGCATAATCGTTCACGGGTCTACATATCAACCGCTCTTGATGAATCGGCACTCGAATGGGGCAGCGCCGCCGTTACAGCCAACACTTTAGGACAGATTGGCCAAGAAACGTGCCATCAAGGCCATTGCACAATCACCGACAATCACGGCGTTATACGAGCCCAAGCCGCTGGTACGATCGTCCTTGAACATATGCATGAACAGCTCATCAATGCTGTTCTTACATGGAATGATTGTTAGTGACTAAT
>JAFGTN010000762.1 GCA_016934075.1 Pirellulales bacterium | reverse complement strand
CCCTGCTGTCCGCGGCTCATCCGCAGGCGGTGGAACTTCGAACCGTAGAGCAACTTGCCGAAGATCAGCGGTATCTGCTTTTTCAGGATTCCCGGCCCGTTGTCCTGGATACCGGCCTTAAAGCGGCCCGTTCTGGTAGCCTCGATATGTACCCAAATTTCGGGCAGAATTCCCGCCTCTTCACAGGCGTCCAGGGCATTGTCCACGGCCTCCTTGATGGTCGTCAGGAGCGCCTTACGGGGATTATCGAAACCCAGCAGGTGACGATTCTTGGCGAAAAACTCACTGACTGAGATATCGCGCTGGCTGGCCGCCATGGATTTGGCCGTTGCTCTACGTTTTCTGCCAGCGGGCACTTTGCCGTTGTTCTGGGCCGATATACTTTTGGATTTGGTATTACGAGACTTTGTAGCTGCCAATCTTCCAACTTCCTGCTGATCTGCACACGATTGGGGGGTAGGAAAAAGAGATGTTCGCTCGGATTGCGGCCGGCAACAGCCCGTTGAAAACACAAGTTAGACCTACTTAATTCAAACACGCCCAACTCGCGAGACTCGTCCAAAGCGAGACTTTTTGGATTATAGCGACTCTCCGGCCTCCCTCCCAGGCGGCTTCAGCCCGGTTTTTGTGGGACCTAGGGTTGTTCACTAGAGTGCCGACATCCCCCGAGTCACCCCGGATTCCCTCTGTTTCCTTCGTTATCTTCTATCGAATTTTCTGCCAGATCCACCAGAAAGACGCTGGACACTCGATCTTCTATCACCTTTTTGGCAAGATTCCACCACGAACGACAATTATCCAAAATCAGGCTATCGGCTGTTGCTACCGCTTGCCTGCATTCGCTGAGTATGGGATCGGGATCGGTTACGAGTTCTACTCGCCATGTCCAGTCATTGGCCGCGGCCACTTCGCGAATAATGCCGGCCAACCGCCCGCTATTCGAGACCGGGCTGTCCAGAAACCAGACACATTCTCTGAAACTTTGCCCGGCGATTGTCAGACCGATCAGTTCCAGTGCGGGCAACGTCTCAGCCACCTTGCGATAGTTACCGTGCATGCTGGCCATGTCCCGATAGCATCCGTCACGACCGGCAAGAATCACTCCCTCGGCCAGGGCCGCTTCGACGGTGGTCAAAACATTGTAGCCATCGATATACAAAACCTCGCCGTATTCAACACGATCATCGGCAATCATCTTTGCTTGCCGCAAGACAAGCTGCCGGTCGGAGCAACATGAGCGTCGCACGGCCGTCCGCTGCCGCGCGACCAGTTCAAAACGGTCGCCCACCAATTTCAAGGCTGAATCCAGTGGATAATCGCGGCTCAAGAGCCAATTCAAATCGCCCGCCGCGCGGCGCAACTTCGGCAGCATCTCGTCGGCAAACAACTGACCATCTTGCGGATGTGGACCACGATGTGTTCTGCTGTCGGGCATTTCATGTAGAGTGCGTCCGCGACGCACCATAGAACCCTCTTGGTGCGTCGCGGACGCACCCTACGGTTTGATGTCACAGTCATTTTACCGCGAATACAATCCCGTCAGGCACCCCATTTCCAGAATGTGGTTGCGCATTTCCTCTATCAGCGCTTTTGAGGAAATGCCCGGGTCGATGATCAACTTCGCGTCCAGAGCACAGATCGTGAAGTGGTAGTGGTGCATGCCATGGCTGGGCGGCGGCAGAGGGCCTCGGTATCCGACCGACGACTTCGACGGTGTCGACCAGGAATTCTGGCCCTGAAAAGCTCCGATAGGCGATTTTAGACGTGCCTTTTGCTCAATACCTTCGGGCAAGCCGTCAAGATTCGCGGGAAGTTTATAGATTACCCAATGCACCCAAGGTTCGGCCGTGGGTGCGTCGGGGTCCTCGCACACAATGGCCAACTCCTTGGTGCCCTCGGGTAAGTTCGACCAGGACAATGGCGGCGAGATGTCTTCACCTTCGCCCGTGTACAGTTTGGGAATCCGCTCGCCGTCTGCGAAAGCCGTGCTGGTAATGGAAATTGTCATGGGCTTGTCTCCTAAATCAGTTTCGAAAATCGGCAACTGATTTTCATAATTCTCACACTCCAAACCATTGTAGGTCTGATGACCGTGAAAAGGCTACCCCTTGATCACCCCGATTGGGCGGAGTCTCGCGACTTTTTTCGCCAATCCGGCGCGATGCACGACATCCACCACCACGCTAACATCCTTATACGCTTCAGGCTGCTCTTCGGCTAGCCCCTTCCAACTTCGACAGCGGGCAACGATGCCCGAATCGGCCAATTCCCGGTCGATTCGGCGTCCTTTGGCATGTTGGATGGCCGCTTTTCGGCTCATGACCCGCCCTGACCCGTGGCAGCAGCTTCCGAAGGTCCTCTCCATCGATCCTTCCTGGCCCACCAAAACCCAACTCGAGCGGCCCATGTCGCCGGGGATAATCACGGGCTGGCCCACCGCGCGGTATCGATCGGGCACCTCGGCATGGCCCGGCGGGAAGGATCGCGTGGCGCCCTTGCGGTGCACGCAAACCGTTTTCTTACGACCTTCGACAGTATGTTCTTCGAGCTTGGCGATATTATGGGCTACGTCGTAAACCAGTCCCAGGCCAAGCGATTCCCAGCTTTGACCGAAAAACTCTGCCATGATCTCGCGAGTTTGCCACATCAGCAATTGCCGGTTGGCCCAGGCGTAGTTGGCCGCCGCCCGCATCGCGCCTAGATATTCTTGTCCCTCGGGACTTTCGACCGGCGCGCAGGCCAGTTGTCGGTCGGGCAGTTCGATGCCGTACTTTTCCGGCACGCGGCGAAGCATCCGTAGCGAGTCGTCACAAACCTGGTATCCCAACCCGCGCGAGCCGGAGTGGATCATCACGCAGATTTGCCCTTCGTGGAGTCCCATGGCCATGGCAGCCTTTTTATCGACGACCTTATCAACCACCTGAACTTCCAGAAAATGGTTGCCCGATCCCAACGTACCGCACTGGTCGCCGCCGCGCTGTTTTGCGCGGGGAGTAACCGCCTCGGGCCGCGCGCCTTCGAGACAACCTCCGGCCTCGGTGTTGTCTACGTCGGCATCGCTGGCAAGGCCTTGTTGTTTCAAGTAGGAAACACCCTCACGAAGCAGACGATCCAGTTCCTTGCCGCCGAACAGATACGGCCCACTCTTGCCCACACCGGCTGAAATATTTTTGAACAGGGCCGCCATCAACTGCGAAATTTGCGGACGCACGTCTTCCGCATCGAGTTTCGAACGCACCAGGCGCACACCGCAGTTGATGTCGTAGCCTACTCCGCCCGGCGAAATCACACCCCCGGCCACCGGATCGGTTGCCGCCACACCGCCGATGGGAAAACCGTATCCCCAATGAATGTCGGGCATGGCCAGGCTGGCCGTCTGGATGCCCGGCAGCGTGGCCACGTTAGCGACCTGCCGCGGAGCCTCGTCAGCGCAAACCTGATCGATGAGCCGTTCGTCGGCGAAAATTCGCCCTTCCACCCGCATCCCGGGACTGGTGCCTTTGGGTAATCGCCAGCAACACTTGTCGATTCGTTCAAGTTTCCCCGAGAATCCTTGTTTACCCATTGCATGTGCTTCCTGAATAGATACTGGACTTTTGCAAAATTGCGAGTCAAGGGCAAATGTAAAAGAAAGCTTTGCGAAGCGAAGGTTTCTTTTACATTGTCTTGACAAACACT
>JAFGTN010000761.1 GCA_016934075.1 Pirellulales bacterium | reverse complement strand
GCGCTGGCGAAAATGCTTATACCTTTCAAATTGGGCGGGGGAGGTGTTATCGGAAGTGGCCGGCAGTACTGGAGTTGGATTTCGCTCGACGATGCCGTTGGTGCGATCCACCACGCCTTGATGAACGAGTCGCTGCACGGTCCGGTTAACGCGGTCGCTCCGAACTCCGTCACCAATTTCGAGTTCACTAAGACCTTGGGCCGAGTCTTATCCCGCCCCACCGTTGCCCGCGTGCCGGCTTTGGCTGTTCGAATGGCCCTGGGAGATATGGCGGACGAGTTACTGTTGAGCAGTTCGAGGGTTCGACCGCGAAGATTACTGGAAAGCGGATACGAATATCGCCACGCGGTACTCGAGGATGCGCTTCGCCATATGCTCGGCCGGATGGAATAGCATGCGTTTCTATCAATCACGGCGGCACCGCCCGGACGTAAACGTAGAGTTCCAATTCGTCGATTGTCACCGTCCCTTTGATTATTTCTGCTGCCTTTACCAGTTCGACGTTCAATTGATTGTCGCCGAATTCTATCGGGCACTTTGTTCCTGGCCAATTCAGATCGACGGCATACAAATCGTATGCCGGCAGCACGACACCCACGGCCCCGCTTTGCCCTTTGGGAAAGTTCAGGCGGGTGACGTACTCGCGTGGTACTTCGACGCCGTTAATGCGGATTATTAGATCTTCCTTTTTATGCAGCCCCACCGCCTTGAATTGCAGCGTTCCCCGCAATAATCAATAGTCATCCGAGACAGGCACCGTGATCCCGCCACTACGATCGGAGAGATCCTGGTAAATGTCGAAGTCGATGGGATCGGAAATGAAGCCGACGTGGCCGTCGCAGTACGCGAAGTGGGCCCCGCCCGAATGCACGCTGCCGAAGGGGATGTTGTTGACGTTTTGGGGCTGCATCGTGCCTTGGGTAGCCAGAAGGTCCGTGTTTACCGGCAACTCGGTGCTGGTGAGGGCGCGGCCCATGGATTGTGAACTAATCGGCCAGCGGGGATCGGCTCCGCCGCCGTTGGCCCAGAAAGTAGGCCCGCCGACTTTAAAGTTGCCGTAGCCCTTCCCAGCGCCGTGCGGATGCGGGTGTACGCTTTCGCCGACGAGCATGGTGGTGGAAGTGCCGTCGGTAATATCCCTGAACCTGGTCAGGCTATTGCCGTACATAACGCCGTCGATGTAAATGCGTCCCCACAAAGAATGCGTGGCCACCGAATTTTTTCCGCCGGTAACGCCGAAATAGTGCCGGCGCATGGGGCCGACGTCTAATTGTTCGCCGTCATCAAACGTGTGCATTACCGAAGACCAGCGACTTTCACTGGGACAGATATAGATGGGCATGGTAATCTTGCGGAGACTGGGATTGTCGTCCCAGGCCGTCGACCATCCGTCGCTGAGATCCGCCGCCGAATACATGTCGTCCAGAACCTGCTGTTCGAGATATGGCAGGATGGTCACGTAAAGGGGAATACCCCGGCACGCGCATCTGGGAGGCAGAAAGGTGTCGATCGTCGCTCCTGGAGGAAAATGCCCATGCGCGCTATCGTAGTTCAACACCCCTAAGGCGATTTGCTTGAGGTTGTTTGTGCAGGTCATGCGCCGCGCAGCCTCGCGGGCCGCCTGCACGGCGGGTAGCAATAGCGCGATCAAAATTCCTATGATGGCGATCACGACCAGCAATTCCACAAGTGTGAAACCGGTCGCATGACGGGCACGCATCCTATTTACTCCACATTCGGCACAGCGGCAAAGCCTGAAGTGCTTCAGCACCATAATTCCAAATAACAATCATTGACTATAAAGCGCATTACGAGTTCGTGCAAGTATTATTCTGCGAACTCAAAGGGTCTTTTTGCGAAGCCGCCGTGCGGAAAAACGAAGCTAGCTTGCGCCGAGATTCAAGCCATATTTGGTGGAAGGCGAGTCGGGAGCCGTGGAGCCTGATCGCACCTTAAGTTCTTTGCCCACTTGTAAATTACGCCTGTCAAAATACCAAGAATAGATTCGCTCCATCAAGAAGCAATAGTCTAGTTGCTCGGTATGTATCCTTTGTCGGGTTGCAAAAACAGGCCTTTTTGCCGCAATAAAACACATAAAAGCGGCCGGCCGAAAGCTTGACGCGTTGGATTGCGTCCGACTAACATGAATCTGTCTGGTACGACCGTGTGAATGCCATAAACCGGGAGTTATAAGGAAGAGGAATATGTCCGTTAAGCGTCTTTTCACGCTAGCATTTGCCTTGGGGATTTTGCTACTGCCGACCGTGAAAATTATGTCAGCATCAGAACCGACACAGAAGATCGTCACTGTACGAAAACCGGACGGACTCATCCAAATCCACGACGCAAAAGGACAAATAGAAAAGTCTTTCGGCGGCGCGGTCACCGTAATCTTCGATGGCGCTACGAAACAAAGTCCCAACTTCCGTCTGGCGGTGGGCGACGTGCTGGGGGCCGGAACCGAGCAGATACTTACGGCCGTCGAGGATTCTATCAAGCCCTGCCGCCGGCTCTACGATCCGCATTCCGGCAGTCTTCTCGATCTGCCCTGGTCGATATCGAAACAATTCGCCCTGGACGTCGCGGTCTGCGGCAACGGGGCTCTTTCGATTAACCAAAAACGCGACGAGCAGGGGCGTTCGCTGGGTTCGTACTGGAACTGCTACAACGTTACCCGCAACGAGCGGCTATACCACGGCCAATGGGAAGACCACGCGGTGAACCTTGTCGGAGGTGATATTGTAGCCGGCAGCAAGGGTGAGGAAATCGCCTATGTGGACCGCCGCGGACGCATTCGCGTCTGGAGCAGTCCTTCGGTTGCACCCAAAGACGGCAAGCTGATCGTTGAGATTTCCGCTCCGGAAATAAAATATCTTGACGTTGCGGCCGGCGATCTGTTGTCGCAAGCGGGCAACGAACTGGTTTCCACCGCCGACGACGGCAAGATCCGCATCCACGAACCGGCTTCCGGCAGACTGCTAGCTACTATTGATCCGCCCGAACCGGTAATTCGCGTAAGCACGGGCGACGTACACGAATCGCCCGGCGTGGAAATTATCGCACTCACGCGCAAGGGCGATATATTAATCTTGGATGCCCGCGGTAAATTGCTTGCGCGTATCGAAGCTAAGGACAAACATGCCTATGTCGACGTAGCCGCCATCGGGGCGACCAAACCTATTGGAAACTTGCGGGATAAGCCCTCGGGCATCCGCTTCGCGCCGGTCAGCCAAATCAAACGCGGTCGCGACGGCGATCATCCCTGGCGTGTCAAAAAGCTCACCTCCGAAAACGGTGGCTCGGGTTTGATCCGTTCCTATGCCTGCCTGTTCACGATCGCCAACTACCGGCCCTACGGCTACTTTTCATCGACTTCGCGTTGCGAGTTGCCGGGCAAGCGGTTCATTTCCAAGGCAAGCGGCATGCCCGGCGACCAACACAACTTTCTCAGCCCGGCCGGCGGCATTCCCATTTCCGTGTATCGCTACAAAATGCTCGATGGGCGGCTGTATGCGGCCTGGCGGGTGAAGGCGCCTTCCAATCGAGTCGAAGGGGGCCGGTTCAGCGATGTGCGTTCGTCCGACGGCACCTGGTCCGTCTGGTGCAACCGTGACGAGAAGAACCAGCTAGTTTGGACCGTGCAAACTCTCGTGGACGGCAAGCAGACCGAAAAAAACATATTGGCCGAGGTCCAGCCCGACGGTTGGTTCGATGTTCAGCTTACGCTCGCGGCCGATGGACTGGCCTTGCAAATCAATCAAAAAGACCGCGGTCACTTCGCCCACGACGCCTACGGCGATACCTTCTTTCTGCAATTCGGCAGTGCTCAGCCCAAAAATGGCGGCGGCGAGGTGATAAGCGAATTCCGTGAGATCTTCGTCAACTCGATACCCTACCCATACAAGGGCATCGAGTTCGCCCAAGGCCCCGAAGACATCCGTGCAGAGGACGACGCCGTGGTGGGATTCGTCTACAAGACCACGCCCCAGTTCCCACGTGTTTCCGAGGGAGACATCATCGAAACCAAAGACGGTAAGCTGCTGGCCGTCTATTCGTTTTACTACGCCGGCGCGGGCTGGGACAGTTCGCCGGCACGGCTGGTCGCCTCGCTTTCCGACGACGGCGGACGCACCTGGGGCAAACAATGGACCGTGGCCGACCGGGATGAGGGTTCCGAGGGCAACGTGATGTCGGTCAGCCTGGCGCGAGGGAAAAACGGCGATTTGATTATGGTCTACTTCGATCGCATGCCGTCGATGAAAGCCAAGGGAATGGTCGCCCGACGCAGTAGCGATGAAGGCCGCACCTGGAGCAAGCGTATACCCGTTACCCCGACCGACAGCCCCAACCATCACGTTGCCAACAACGCTTGCCTGACACGTCTGGCGGGCGGGCGTTTGATTTTGGCCACGCGCGAGTATTGTCCGGGTGCCCGCTGGCCGTACGCCCGCTATAGTGACGACGACGGTCGCACCTGGCATTCGGGCAGCCACGTTCCCGACGCGGGCCTCACACCCGAACAAAAGGCGGCCCAGAACCTGAACGAACCCAGCATCTGCCAGTTGGCCGACGGGCGGCTCTTGATGACCGCGCGTAGCGTGGCCGGTGGGCAGTTCTTCGCCTGGTCGAAGGACAAAGGCCAAACATGGACTAAGCCGATTCTTTCACCCTTGCGTGGCGCATGTTCACCGGCTATCGTACGTCGCATTCCCGGCACCGATCACGTTCTGGCCGTCTGGACTTACGGCTACGGCGGACGAACACCCCTGGTCACCGCCGTCTCCAAAGACGGTGGACTGACGTGGGAACACCTGAAACTGTTGGAGCAGAGCCGCTACCACGGATATTGCTACGCCAGTTGCAACTTCGTGGGCAACCGCGTACTGCTGAGTTACATGCACTACCCCATGTTCAGTTCCATATTCCGCTTCGAAGGCAATCCCGGCTACCACGACAGCCGTTTTATCTCCCTGCCGATCAAGTGGTTCTATCGTGACCCGTAGGAAGCTATTGGAAAAATGCCGTATGGAATCGTAGGAAAACGGCCAAACAGTGAGACCGGTGGCTGGCGCCATTCCGCTTCCAGCGGCTTCGTCGTTACGAAATCGATTTGTTAACGGATATTCAGGTACCTATTGATGGAATCTCCGCTGAAATATCTCTTTGTTGTTTTAATTTTACCGATGTTTTGTATTTCGCGCGCACATGCGACCACAACCATCGTGGTCAATATTGGTCCCTTTGAGTCGGTCGAAGCGGCCGCCCAAGCCGAGGAGCGGGTCGATTGGTTCGACGCGGACATGACCGATGACATTGCGTGCACCCAATGCTTCGCCGCCATGGAATTGCAGAGATTTTTGCGAGAAGCTACAGGCCTTGCTGGTAATTTCGCCGTCGTCAAAGATGCCGGCATGCCAGAGGGTGAGTTGATTTTGCTTGGCGGTCCCGATTCCAACCGGCTCACGAAGCGCTTTGCCCAAAAGCTTGGCATCGACGCCGGGCAGTTGAAAAGACTGGGACCGCAAGGATATCGCATCAAAACCGAGACCATCGACGGGCGCCGTGTTACGGTCGTGGCCGGCGGCGGACGAGTGGGAACACTCTACGGCGCATACGATCTGTTGCACCGGCTGGGCACTCGCTGGTTCGGCCCCGAGAATTTCCATACCGAAGTCGCCAGTATCAAATGGAATCCCGGTTTCGATGCGAGCGAACGGCCCGATTTTCTGACGCGCGGCTTCTTGGCGGTCGAAGACCGCGGCAGCGAAGAATTCATTCTCTGGATGGCTCGAAACCGGCTCAATGAATGGACTGTTGCCTATCGAAATCAGTCGTTATTGCGGAAGTTGGGTATCCGCATGGTTTGCGGAAATCACGATGCCGAGTGGAACTTCTTCGCTCCCATCAAACCCTATCCATACAATCACCCAAAATTCAAAGGCGACGATAATAATCCCGAGGATCCCTACCCCGTCAGCGTACTCTACAAGGGCGATACCGACGGCAACGGCAAGCTATCCTATTTTGAAGCCCATCCCGAATGGTATCCCGTGGTAAACGGCAAACGAGTGCCTGGCGTGGGAGATTGGGGCGGCACAAATTTTTGCACATCCAACGCGGACGCATGCAGCGAGTTCGTCAAGAACTATGTGGACGGCATCATCGACGGCCCCTATCGCGGCGCCGACCTGGTCCGTTTCTGGACACTCGACGGCGGCAAGTGGTGCCAGTGCGAGAACTGCAAATCGTTGGGTATCCCAAGTGACCACAATCTGCGTTTGGTGTACCGTTTGGACAAGGAACTGAAAAAGGCGCACCGCGAAGGTCGCTTGAACCGTGTCATTCCCATTCGATTCCTGGTCTATGCCGATGTATTGGCACCGCCCACGCGCCCGCTGCCCGACGATTTCGACTACGATACCTGCACGGCAACCTTTTACCCAATCTCGCGATGTTATGTCCACAATTTCGATCATGCAAGCTGCCCGCGAAATGTGAATTATCGCAAGAAACTCCACGGTTGGGCAGTCGATCCCGGCCGCCGCTACCGCGGACAGTTGGTGATCGGCGAATACTACAACGTATCGCGATATAAATCCCTGCCGATCTGCTTCATGCATACCATGGCCAACGACATTCCACACTATTATAAGACGGGCGCCCGCTTCTTCCAGTATATGCACGTAACTACCGGCCGCTGGGGCAACAAATCGTTGACCAACTATCAGATGGCCCGCCAGCTCTGGGACGTGGAAACCGATTGCCGCGGGCTTTGGCAAGATTTTTTTGAGCGGCGTTACGGCCCGGCGGCCGAAACCATGCGCGAGTTCTACGAATCGCTGGAAAAAACATTCTCGAACGTAGAACCGCTCAAAGGATGGAGCAACAACCTGGCCACCAGGCTGCAGGCGGGCAGCAATAACTTGTTCAACGAACCCCATCTTCAATATAAACGCGATTCGGGTACAAAATCCGACGCACCCACGTTGACGGAGATGGTCGAGTACGGTCGCCGCTGCCGGGAGCTGATCGACAAGGCCATGAAGATGGATTTAAGCAAACGGATCAAAATGCGCCTGGCCGAAGACAACAGGCAATTCACATACGGGCAAAGAACGCTCGCCTACTACGACCATTGTTGCCAGGCATTCATGCTGGGGCGCGCCGGCCGGAAAGACGAGGCTCGCGTGCATCTGGTCCAGGCGAAACGGGTCGCCGATCTGCTCCGTCAAGACACCTGGTCCATGGATCTGGCTTTCATTCATGACGAGCCGTTTCCCCTCGACGGCTTCCACTCAACTTATGCCACGGGCGCGATCGGGCAACTCGAAAAACTTCTCGGTTCGGACAAGCCATCGTTGAATACAAAACCTCCGAAAAAATAGATGTGGCCTATCCGCCGGTCATTTTGCGGCGATGTTTGCCGCGATATTCGGTGGGCTTCATGCCGGTCAGGCGGCGAAATACCAGGCGGAAACGGTGCGGATCCCTGAACCCGCAGGCCTGGCTGATCTGGCGCATGGTGAGATTGTCCTCTCCGCACAACAGTTGCTTGGCTTTCTCGACTCGCGCGCGGCAGATAAACTCGTGCGGCGTGCAACGCAGGTGTTTTTTGAATTGGTGTTCGAGCCAGCGGCGCGTGACGGGCACGATGCGCTCCAGCGTCTCCACGCCGAACTCCTCATCGATATGCTCGCTGATGTATCTGACCGCCTCGGCAACGTGCGGTTCGTCGACCGCCACCACGTCCGTCGAAGCGCGTCTGATGACACCTTCGGGCTGAATGAGGATGTCGTCCTCCGGGGGATCCTCCCCGTCGATCAGACGATGCAGAAGCGCGGCCGCTTCGTAACCGACGCGGCGCCCGCTACGCTCCACCGTGCTCAGCGGCACGCGGCAAAACTCGCATGTGGTTTCCATGTTGCCCACGCCTATCACGGCCAGATCATCGGGCACGCGAATTCCCAATCGAGAGCAGGCTTCCACAAGCAT
>JAFGTN010000760.1 GCA_016934075.1 Pirellulales bacterium | reverse complement strand
TGTCGTTTACAACAAAAACGGCATCCTTGACGATTACCTTGTCTTTGGTCTCAAGAACCTTGCCCGAAAGAAAACCGCTTTTTTCAACATCACTCGCTTGTGATTGTGGGCAGACGGTGATCTGAAGGAGCAAAAAAAGTGCAAACGCGTTTTTTTTGGGAAGGGAGAAAAACACGGGGGAGATATTCAGCATCACAGCAAATGGATCCAAGTCGTTATCGTCTGAGAAAAACAATATCAATGCGTCAATAAACGATGATCACGTGCCCGGCGTGCGCCGTGCTTCCGTTGCTCGCTTTCGCTTCGATTCCCCGGATACCGCTTTTGCAGCCCGAAACATTCGCTCCTGCTGACGTGACTGTCACGGAAGGGACATGATGCGCGATCAAGTACTTTTCGCCGGTCATGGATGAATCGTGACATTCCATGCCTTGCGGCCTTTCCTTGCCATCGACAAACACCCTTCCGCCGTTGATCGATACACAACGACCGTTGAAGAATGAACTGCTTGAGTGAACCCCGGGACTCATTCCACAGAAAAAGACCAGACAAACGTGGCGAATGCGTTTGCGTTTGCGTGAGAAAACGGGAGGCCCTGCGTAGCAGTGGTCGGCACTCAAGGCATTCGGGGGGCAAGCGGGGATAGTCAAAATGGCGCGTGTAGGTGCGTAATAGACCGCCCGTCCTCCCCATTACGAGAGAACATGGGGAGGCGAAGAACGTGTGCTACTGGGCGCGAATCACTGCGAGGCCGGCGTTGGCTGTTCCGCCGCCCTTGGCTTTTGCCTGAATGTCCGCATCGGCTGTGTTGACACCAACAGCCAGATTCACCGATTTGCCGCCGCCGGCCTTGCTGTCAATCACTGCGAGGCCGGCGTTGGCCGCCGATCCGTTACCTTGCGAGTCTGCTTTGATTTTTGCCGAACCAGAGCCGGCATTCACTCCGACCGCGCCGTTGCCCTGAATCGACGTAAGTTGGGCTGCTGCGCTTGCAGCATCGCCGATATCTCCGCAATGAGCGCTGGACATGGCAAGGGACGAAAATGCGAGTGCTGCGACGAGTTTTCCAATCATTATTTTTCTCCTGGCAATGGTGTTCAGATTACACACCCCACATTCCCGACTTCATGCTCGACAAGCACGTCGTTACCTTGAATGTCATAGACGATGGGGAGTGATGACAACCTTGGATAGCGCGGATGCTAGAGCAGTCCAAGGCAGGGCGTGGCATGCCACGGCGGAACAGTAGCAATAGCCATGCCATTTGAATGTATCCTGCATAATCAACTAGTTGTACAAGCGGTATGGATTTCTCGTGTTCGATGCGTCGCGCCAGAGCGACGCAAAGACTCAGAACGTGCAAGAGGGCTGTCGTTCTAGGTCATTGCAGCACGGTGAGATGGAATGCTATTCGATAGGCAATATCCAGGTATTCCGTAGAGATAGACGGCGTCCGGTTCTTGGTGCGTGTCTGCCTGGCGAGTGCGGGCAGGCGTGTCGGGCAAAAGCGACGGGCGAGTTTGAGAACGCCGCAAGTGGTTGTCTGGTTGGGAAATTGTGGCGTCGCTTTACGGTGACGCTGGATGTTATCCATGCGGATTTCGGGGGGATGGAGGTTTTGATTCGGCTTTACGCCCAATTCGACGTCAACGTCCAAAGAGCTCTGTTTGAGCTCGTCGAGCATGCAGTGTATTAACGGTGCTTATGGAGTAGCAAATAATTTAATACATCTTTGGTTTTTTTGTCGTTCCGTAAAGACTATACTTTCCCCGCTTTATGAGTCCTGATCGCGGGATTCATTCTCACGGCCAAAGAACAACAGCTACAGATGGTCGTTCCATTCGCTTCATAGCAACGAAACTCTCTTCTTGGAGGCGGGCGTCAATGAATCTGCTTAACTTTTCCGTAGCGGTCGATGACTTTTTCTGGAGCCAGATCATGATCTACGGATGCCTGGGGGCGGGCATCTTTTTTTCCGTGCTCATGCGTTTTCCGCAGCTTCGGCTGATCAAGGACATGGTTCGCCAGTTGTTCAAGGGCAAGGCGTCCGATTCCGGCGTGTCGTCGTTTCAGGGCTTCGCGATGGCGCTCGGCGGGCGTGTGGGTACGGGCAACATCACCGGTGTGGCCTCCGCGATTTTCTTCGGCGGACCAGGTGCGGTTTTCTGGATGTGGGCCATCGCTTTCCTTGGCGCAGGTTCGGCGTACATCGAATCGGCCCTTTCGCAGGTCTGGAAGGATGAGGTGCACGGCGAATACCGTGGCGGGCCGGCGTACTACATCGAGAAGGGCCTGAAGAGCCGTGCGCTTGGCATTGCCTTCGCGGTGCTGACTATCTTTGGTTGCGGCCTGGCTTTGCCCGGCATCCAGTCGAACGCTTTCGCCCAGGCGGCGAAGCTGTCGCTGGGTATGCAGCCGTGGATGGTCGGCGTGTTGTACGCGGTGTTGATCGGCTACGTCGTTTTCGGTGGCGGTCGACGGATCGCCAAGGCGGCCGAGCGGATCGTGCCGTTCATGGCCATTGCGTACATGGCCGTCGCCGTCGTTATCCTGCTCGTGCATTTCGACAAGATCTGGGGGGTGTTGGAACTGATCTTCAGCAGCGCCTTCAACATGAATGCTGTGTATGGCGCCGTGTTCGGCAAGGCGGTGCAGTGGGGCGTGAAGCGCGGCATCTTCTCCAACGAGGCGGGGCAGGGTACGGGCGCGCAGGCCTCGGGCGCAGCCGAAGTGTCGCACCCGGCCAAACAGGGGCTGGTGCAGGCGTTCTCGGTTTACGTCGATACCTTGCTGGTGTGTACGGCGACGGCGGTCATGATCCTGGCCACCAATGCCTTCAACGTTGCCGATCCGGCCAATCAGGGCGGCTTCATCCAGCTGCATCTGCAAGGCGTGCAGGCGTCGAATTTTACGCAGTACGCGGTCAATTCGTTGGTTCCCGGCGCGGGCGGCGCGTTCGTCGCCATCGCCCTGTTCTTCTTTACCTTCACGACGGTGCTGGCTTACGCGTTCTATTCGGATTCCAGTGTTGCGTACCTGTTCAAGCGGAACGCGCAGGGCGACGGCTACAAGTACGGCATCCTCTTCTCCCGTATCGCCGTTGTCACGATGTCGTTCATCGGCGCGGTCAGCTCGGTCGACGTGGTCTGGAATTTCGGTTCCGCCGCCGTCGGCGCCATGGCCTGGTTCAACATCGTTGTGATCCTGCTGCTGGCCAAGCCGGGCATCGCCACGCTGCGCGATTACGAGGAGCAGCGGAAGATGGGGCTCGATCCGGTCTTCGTGCCGTCGCGTCTGGGCATCAAGGATGCCGAGATCTGGGAAGGGATCGCTGCCAATCGTTATCCGCAACAACTGGCGGCACTCAACGAAAAAACTCGCCAGCTTGAGTCCGGGTTGACGAGCCTGAAAGAAGAGGTGGAGACCGCCTGACCTTTTCTGGTTGAATCGCATTGCGGCCCTCCGCTCATCCGGAGGGCTTTTTTTCGTCCGCGGGCCGCTGTTATTCATTAGTGGATCTTATTAGAAACGACTTTGTTTAATAATTATGTGCTTCTTCGCGGTGCAGGTTGATACTTGCGAGGTTATTTCTGTAACACGAACCCTCGGAGAAAAAATCATGAGAATTGGTGTGCCCAAGGAAATCAAGAACCACGAATACCGGGTCGGGCTGACGCCGGCCAGCGTACGGGAGCTCACGTCGCGCGGCCATGCGGTACTCGTTGAGAAAGGCGCCGGCACAGCCATCGGATTGACAGACGACCAGTATGCGGCGGCGGGTGCG
>JAFGTN010000759.1 GCA_016934075.1 Pirellulales bacterium | reverse complement strand
TTTCGTCGAAGGCCTTGTCGCTAAAGGCGATGGAAAATGTCTCCAGACGATTGTCGGTATAGTGGTGTATCAGGGCCGTGATCGCCGACGAATCCAATCCGCCGCTGAGATACGCGCCCACCGGTACGTCGGCCCGTAGTCGCAATGTAGTGGCCTCGACCAATGCGCGGCGAAGCTGCCCGGCTGCCTCATCCGCGTCGCGATACAGTTCCCTACCGGCTCTGGGAAATTCGTGCCGCCAATATCGTTCGATACGAGAGCGGCCGTCGGCCTTTGCCGTCATCCAATGCCCGGGCTGAAGCGAATAGATCCCTTCGAACGCCGTTCGCGGCGACACGGGACTCCAATAAGTAAATATCTGATCCAGCGTCACCGGATCCATGCGCGCCGAAACGGCCGGGTTTGCCAGCATGGCCTTGATCTCGGAGCCGAACACCAACGCGTCTGATTGCCGGGTATAAAACAACGGCCGAATACCCAAGCGGTCACGGGCAAGGAACAACTCTTCGGTTTGTTCATCCCAAATGGCGATGGCGAATTGCCCGTTGAGATATTCTAGACATTTAGGGCCATACTGTTCGAACAAATGCACGATAACTTCGGTATCGCCGTGTGTCTTGAATCGATGTCCCTGCTCGATCAGTTTTTCGCGGAGTTCGATGTAGTTGAAAATCTCGCCGTTGAAAACGACCCACTTGGTCCCGTCCTCATTGCTGATTGGCTGCTGCCCGCCGGACAGATCGATAATGCTCAATCGCGCGTTACCCAGGCCCACGCTAGAATTAGGCCCGTCGAAGCGATAGATTCCATACTGGTCCGGTCCGCGATGGCGAATTGCGCCCAGCATTTTATCCAGACTATCCACACACGGTCGATCGCCGGCCGACCGGCCGGTTTTTGCACCTTGTGTTAAAACGCCTACGATTCCGCACATTGGATAACGCCATGAAACATCAGAAAAATTGTTGGATGCGCACCCGGTCTACAAACTTCCTCCATATATATAGCACGTTCGAGACCTACATGGTGGCACTGGTACTTGCCCGTGATCGTCGGTGCAGCCGCTGCAACGGTAATAACCGGCCCGATTCGGCTGTCACACCCGCATGACATGCCCCAACATTCGTTCAGAACCACTCGCGGAAACAAGCCCCTCTGCTCTCTGCCCTCTGCCCTCTGATCTCAAGAGGTGATCCCCTTATACCACTCCACATACTCCGGTATCCCATCGCGAATATCCACCGTTACCTCATAGCCCAAGAGTCGTTTGGCTTTCGACAGATCGGCGAAAGTCACCGGTAGATCCTCGGGCCGTTGCGGCTGTTGATTGATCTTCGCCTTCTTGCCCAGCGCATCTTCCAGCAGGCCGATCAGCGTCCGCATTTCGATCGGTTCGCTGTGCCCCAGGTTGATCTCCTCGCCCACGACTCCCTTGGCCGTCATGGCGGATACTATGCCGCGGCAGATGTCACTGATGTGGGTGAAGTCGCGCCGGATCGAGCCGTCGCCGTAGAGCGTGATCTCCTGGTCGTTGTCGATCAGGCGCGTGAAGATCGTCATCGCCAGGTCGGGCCGCAACCGCGGGCCGTAAACACTGAACGGCCGCAGGCAAACCACAGGCAAACCGTGCAGTTCGTGGTATGTGAGCGTCATCACTTCGGCCGCGCGTTTCGTGGCGCCGTATGGACTTGCCGGCACACCCAAGGGCGCGTTTTCGGCAAAAGGAACAGCCGCGCCGTTACCGTAGACGGTCGACGACGACGTCATCAAAAATCGCTCGACCGGATGACGACGCGCTGCTTCCAAAAGCGACAGTGTTCCGCCCACATTCGTCCGCTGGTAAACGGCCGGGTTGGCAACGCTGTAATGTACGCCCGCGTAGGCGCCCAGGTGCAATACATATTGAAAACCGTGTTTGGCAAAAAGCCGTTCGGTCGCTTCGAAGTCGCAAAAATCGCCCTCGACAACACTCACTCGCGGATGGTTTTCGAAACCGGACACGTTCGCGCGTTTCAATGCCGGATCGTAATAATCGTTGAAACTGTCCAGGCACACTATCGGACTATCGGTCTCCTTCAGCAGGAGCTCGATCAAATGGCTCCCGATAAAACCGGCTCCTCCGGTGACAAGTATCGACATTTCATTCTCTCAGTTTATGCAAAAGTCCAGTCCTAACCGTGAAGGGAACGTCACACTTAATCAATAACCTTCAAGGCCATCGGACCGGCAAGGATTCCCATTATTGCCATTTTATCACAATGACGGAAGACCGGTTAATGGTTTTAGATCTAATGAACAGCTCAATCCGTTACCGTGCATCTAATGACGAGTTTCAGAACGTAAAGCAATGGATTTATTTGTATTTTCCAACGGTTTTGCCCCTCTTACGGGCAGCTTGCTTTACACAGCAGAACCTGCATGATACGATAAAAATCCGCGTTAGAAGCCCTTCGGTGCTACTATTATACCAGCCCCGAGCTATTGGAACGTGCTTGCTTGGATATACAACTGGACTTTTGCAAAAGTCCAGATACAACATGAATTGCATCTTCAATGATGGAGGACCGCCATGAGTCGGTTGGATCGACGAGAGTTTCTTACTTCGGTTGCGGGCAGTGTTGCATTGTCCGCGGCGTCCAGTGCAGTTGCCGCCGACAAGCCCGAAACCCCACGACGACCTAATATCATATTCTATTTTGCCGACCAGTATCGGGCCGACAATCTTGGTGTATACGGCGGCCGAAATATCACAACGCCGCATCTTGACCGTCTCGCGCAAGAAGGCACAACCTTCAATCATGCCACTTCCATCTGCCCGGTCTGCACGCCTTTTCGCGGCATGTTGATGACCGGCCGCTATCCGACTCATTCGGGCATCTTAATGAATTGGATCGAGGCCAGCGCTCGCGCGAACCCGAATTGCCTGGCCAACGCATTCGGCAGTGCAGGCTACGACACGACAATGATCGGCAAGTGGCATCTTTCGGCGGGACGTCTGAAACACTCCGGCAAGTATGAACCCAACCAGGACGCCATCAAAGACTATCAAGAACGGCACCCGGAAACCGAGTTCACTCCGCCCGGACCCGACCGGCTTGGATTTACCAATTGGCAATCATACAACTTTCACTGCGAGTTCAACAACTATTGGTATTATCGTGACGAGCCGAAAAAAATTCATGACGACGCTTACGAGACCGATTCGCAAACCAATTCGGCAATCGCCTATATGAAGAAACAACAGGCGGCCGACCAACCATTCATGATGGTAGTTGCCCCGCATCCGCCGCATCCGCCCTTCAGCAGAAACACCAATCCGGCCGGTTACCTGGAAAAAATTCCCCACAAGCTGCACTTCAATCCTAACGTGCCGAAAAATCATCCACGGCGCAGGCATCCATTGGCGGCCCGTTGTTATTATGCCATGTCGAAAAATGTCGACGACAACATCGGCCGGCTTATGAAATTTCTCGACGATTCGGGCCTGGCTGAAAACACAATCGTCGTATTCACCAGCGACCACGGCGAAATGCACGGAAGCCACGGCCGAATCAACAAGATGGTGCCATATACCGAAGCCGTACATATTCCCATGATCGTGCGATGGCCCGGGCGGATACCAGCCGGCAAGCGGACCGATGGACTCTGTACGCCTGTCGACTTCTTCCCGACACTGTGCGGCCTGGCTGGAGTATCCGTGCCCGATACGGTAGACGGCATCGATCTGAGTGATGTGTGCCTGGGACGCCGGCAATCGGGCCGCGAGGACACGTTGATGATGAACTACACTTCGCATTGGGATTACTTCCAAACCGGCACCCAATGGCCCGAGTGGCGTGGCATTCATACCGGGAACCACACATACGTGAAATGGCTCAACGGCAAGGAGGAACTGTACGACAACCGGGAAGACCCATACCAGATGGCCAATTTGGCCGAGGGCAGCAAAGAGCTCCCGTTGCTAAAGCGTTTTCGGCATCGCATCAAGGATCTCTTGTCCGAAGCCCACGACGATTTCCCCCCCGGTACAGCCTACGCCGACTGGTTCGACGATGGCCGAAATCTGCTCCGTACCAGCCTGGGACCGGTTTGAAGAGCAAAGATTTCCCAACCCAATGCTGACATATGAAAACTGTCATTTCTTGCTTGTTGGCTAGCGTGTTGATGATCGCATATGCAGCAGCATCCGATCCCCGCAATTTCGACACTGGCTTGCTCATCCCCGATGAAAGCTACTGCGATCAGCCTTACATCGTCGTCGCAAAGAACGGCGAGTGGGTTTGTACAATGACAACCGGACGGGGTCGCGAAAGCCAGCCCGGACAGCACGTGGTGGCCACTATCAGTAAAGATCAGGGCCATACCTGGTCAGAACTGGTCGATATCGAACCGCCCGGAAGGATCGAAAGCTCGTGGGCCGTTCCGCTTATGGTCCCTAGTGGGCGCATCTACGCTTTCTACAACTACAATGGCGACAACATTCGAAAACTGAGGGGGAAATCGATCAAAATTCCTACCCTGTTGGGATGGTATGTCTACAAGTTTTCTGACGACAATGGTCGAACTTGGAGTAAGCGACGCTACCGACTGCCAATACCTGTCACCGCCGTGGATCGCCGGAACGACTGGCATAGTAGTGTCCAACTCTTCTGGTGCATTGATAAGCCAACCATAATGGGCGGTGATGTAATTTTTGCCTTTACACGAATGGGTAAGTACATTCATGACCTGGGCGAGGGCTGGTTCTTTAGATCCGATAATATCCTGATTGAAGCCAACCCGGAGAATATTTGTTGGCGACTGCTGCCCGTAACCGAAAGAGGTGTGCGCTCGGAAGAGATGGGCTCGATTCAAGAAGAGCACAATGTGGTGCCATTGAACAATGGCGACTTGTTCTGTGTCTATCGGACTTCAAAGGGATACGCGGGTGGCAGTTACAGCCGGGACGGAGCCCGGACATGGACAAAGCCGATGCCGGTTACATACACGCCGATAGGTCGCAAGATCAAAACGCCTCGTGCCTGCACCAAGATATGGCGAGCTACCAACGGCAAGTATCTGATGTGGATTCACAATACGGCGCTGCAACTGCACAGCAAAATCTGGCCGATGACGGGACGCGACTTGGCTTGGCTCGTGGGCGGTATTGAACGCGACGGCATGATCCATTGGTCACAGCCCGAACTGGTATGCTACGTATCGCCGCGACGTGGGGTGAGCTATCCCGATTTGATTGAAGTCGAAGATAGATACTTCATTTCGGCCACAAACAAACGTGAAGCCCGACTTATCGAGTTAAGTCGCGCTCTTGTGGAGGGGCTCTGGCGTCAGAGTGGTCCCTATGCCGTGACACAAAGTGGCATTGTAATGTCACGTAAGGGTGCGCCGGATGGCCCAAGCATAATTCCCATGCCGCGACTTCCAAAACTCTCCAGTGGCGGTGCATTCACACTTGATTTGTGGTTCCGCCTCAACGATCTTTCCGCCGGGCAGGTGCTTCTGGACTCGCGCTCACCTTCCGGGGCAGGCTTGGCCGTGACAACCGCTGCGGAAGGCACGGTTCAATTGGAGCTCTCTGACGGAAGGACATCTGTCACTTGGGCGAGCGATCCTGGACTGCTAACAACCGGAGAACGCCATCATGCTGTATTCATCGTCGACGGTGGACCGAAGACCATCTCCATCGTCATCGACGGCCGCCTGTGCGATGGTGGGAACGATCCCTCAAGGCCGTTCGGAGTAGGAAGATTCCTCACCACACCAGGCAAGAACCGCCGAGCCGAGGTTGTGGAGCTTGGTGATGTCTCAGGAAGCGAGCAACTACGAATCTTGCCGGTTCTCAAAGGACACATTGAGAACCTGCGCATCTACGACCGCTACCTTCTCACCAGTGAAGCTGTGGGTAACTACCGAGTTTCCTGTTCCGACTCTCAATAAACTCACCGTTCAACTGGAAACGTTCGTTGATCGTCGCGGACCTAAGGAAGAACCACGGCAACACTAAATCTAAAAAATATCACAAATAGGATCGGGCAACAATTCTGGCCACACTGGCCGAAAAAGGCTTCCAGGAGAAAAGCAAAAAATGCCGCAAATGCCTATGCAGCAAGGAGAAAAAGAAAAAGGCGCCGCCCGGATTCGAACCGGGGATAATGGATTTGCAATCCACTGCCTTAGCCACTTGGCCACGGCGCCATGAGAATAATAGGTTAGGAGATCGGCAGTATCAGGTCAAGGGCTTAGGCAAAATAGAGATACAACAACATACTTTCCGGAAATAACCGCCCGCAACTGGCAGTTCGAGCCAACGTGAGGACAAAATAGTTAATGCAGGCGTTTCCGGCTAATTTGGCTAACCTGGGAGTTTTGCTTAACCTTGCATCAGCCCGCCTTCACAATAGACGCCATACGCTCAACAACCTCGTCTATTGTCAGACCGTCGGTCAATATCTCTATGGCGTCATCAGCTTTCAGCAGCGGGCCCACATCGCGGCTTGAATCCTGGCGGTCGCGGCGGTTTTGATCCTCCAACACTTTTTTCAGGCTCGCCGATTCCCCTTGCCTTTGCAAATCCAGCAAGCGGCGGCGCGCCCGTTCTTCGGGGCTGGCTGTTACAAAAAATTTGAATGCCGCGTCGGGAAAGGCGACTGTACCCTGGTCGCGGCCTTCGGTTACAAAGTCGGCCTTGGCGGCCATCTCCCGTTGACGTTCCACCAAGTATGCCCGAATGTCGGGATTTGCCGCCGAATATCGGGTTACGGCCGTGGTCTCTTGCGTACGAATGGCCTCCGAAACGTCTTCGCCATCGATGAAAATCCGGTCGCCGGCCAGTTCTATATTCAACGTGGTGGCCAGACGGGCCAAATCATCAGGCCGACCCCAATCAATATTCCCACGCAAGCCGGCCAGAGCAACCGCGCGATACATGGCGCCCGTATCGAGAAATTGGAATCCCAATTTGCGAGCCAGCCCGCGGGCTACTGTACTTTTACCGGCACCGGCCGGTCCGTCGATTGTGATGATCATGTAGTCTCAATCATAGTACGGTTCTTCGTAATAGTAGTCATTAGGATCCGTCTCATCAACTTCTTCAGGTGGACGGGCTTCCCAGCGGGCTTCGAGTTGAATCCATTCGTGGGCAGCCATGTCAATGGTGATGCGATCGTCTTCAACGGTCAAATCATTTCGATCTTCGCCGCGGAAGTCGGTAGTTTCGGCTTGCCCCATCGGCCGGAAGCAACGCAGGTGACAACATGTCTTGCGACCCTCGGTTTCCAGCAATCGCGAGGCAAAACCCACCAACCGACCGTCCTCTTCCAGCGGCTGCCAATCGGTCGCGATCACATTTCGCACATCGATATGAAACAGCCAACCCGTCGGGTTCATGGGCGGCGGCGCTGTCTGGTTAACTACGATCTCGGGTGCCAGGAAATCGGTTGCCGCCGTAACCGCTTGCGGCAAATCGATGCCGATACCCAATTGGAAGCGACTGGCCGTTTCGCCCGCAACTATTAAGAGCGTATCGAGTTTGCGCAAGCCGAAACGGCGATGGTACGGCAACCCGCCGCTGAGGATGGTCGAACGAGTTTTGTGCCCGCGGATATCGACAAATCGCGGCGATTCGAGGCGGACGGCTTCGGTCGAGTGCGAAGTCGAATTCACATCGCGAAAAACATCGGCCGTGGCATCGTTCCATGCAAATCGAGCGGCATAATAGGAATCCCATGGATTCCGGCTCGGTTGCTGCTGGGATTCGATCTCGATGTCCAACTCGATCACGCGACTGCCACGACGCACACGCGTAGTCTGTGTGAAAGTCGCCAGTGTCTTGGCCTCCCGATCGACCAAGCGCCCGCGGGCAAGCATCTCGCCCACCTTTTTATCGCAACGCGCAACCGAAAGTTCATCGGCAGCCATGATCGAATAGTGAGCCTCGTCGTCATCCGCCGAGACGTGCTCGCCACTATTCATGCCCGGCAGTCGCAAGGCAAGTTGCTGTCCCATGCGGTTGCCGCGAGAATGATAGTCGTGAATGGCTCGAATAGCGCCGGTGGCCGTATCGAACGTCACTTCGAAATGTTCGTTACGCAGTATATTCTCTTCCGCCAAAGGCGGCTCGACCGTTTTTTTGTTTCGTTTGAAGAGCGAAATCTTCTTAGGTTTCGGTTGCGGGCTGGCCTGCCGTGTTTGTTTCAACGAGACATCCACCTCGCCACTCTCGTCGATCCAGGCAAATCCCATGGCCGGAGTTTCTTTGTTGCTTTGAGTACGAGAAAAGCTTAACGGATTTAGCAGAAGCCGGCCGGATCGAGGTTCGACATTTGTTTTGCGGGGAATCACCTCCGCAAGATCAGTCGCGGCTCGATTAGTCGAATCGGATATCCGTCGATCGAGTTCGGCTCCAACATCCACTTCACTTACCGCTTCCACCGATAGATCGATATCATCCAAAAGTTTTTCGAGATCTTCCGCGGGGATTGTGACCCGCTCGGACGAAATCATGCGTACAAGCATATTCAGACCGACCAGGCCTTCGGCGGCCGTGCGGCGACGATAGTATCTAGCCCAACGAGAGACCGGATCGGCTTGCTGAGCCGCAACCGCTTGTTGTAAATATGGCGAGCGGTATTGGTCGGCCGAGTAATTCCCTGGATGCCCCGCACCGTAGCTCTCTTCGAAATAGTGTTCCAAATCGTCGAAACGCCCCAGCACGGGCGCGTAGTTGGCCATTCGCCGCAAGTCTTCGTACCAACGGCATTCGTGGCCCGGCCAGTGGGCGAAAACCAACGTGGAATCGTGGTCCAGGTCCAGCGCGTCGCCCAGTTTCTCGGGCAAAGACAAAAAAGTGTTGGACCGCGAAGCGTCCAAGGGCTCACGAGCCAGCGACTCCATACTGGCGCCGCCGGCGCCTTCCCAATGGATGCGACTTTGATTGCTGGTGGGAAAGCGGCCCGCATCGAGCGACATGTGCAAGGCCCCGGCAAATCCCAGCTTGTCGATAATCTGCGGAAAAAGCGGAGATAGCCCGAACCGACGACGTGCAAAAGTTTTCGGTATCTGCTCAAGCAGTCGCTCATAAACAGGCAAGCCACGGCGAAAACTGCCTAAAATGGCCTCTATCGGCATCAAAGCCAAAGGCGGAGCATCATGTTCACCACCGGCAATGGACAACGTGGACTCTGACAGTGCCTGTCGAATTTGTTTGAAAGTTTCCGGATCACTTTCGGACATCTTTTTCAAATCGGCGGCCGAAAGAAGCAGATTCGTCGTCTCCACCCGCTGCAGCTCTTCTCGCAAAGTTGCTCCCATAGTACCGGGAGCGACCAACGTAAGGTCGATGAAAGTGGCCTCGGTGGGATAAAAATACTCGCGCGCCTGAGTTAACTGGTCGAAAGCATTTTGCAATTGCTCCCGGGTGGTTTCTTTATCACCGCGCGAAAGCGCCTCGGCAGCTTGGACCACGTGTGTCTGGAATTGGTCCTCATCGAGACTGCTCATATAGCGCAGTTGCCGAGTAAGCAATTCCACCAAAAACTGGCAAAAACCCAATGCAAAAAAGTCATTTGCCAATTCGGTGTCGACCAGTTGCGGTGGGGTATCTAATGCTGCCAGAGCCGTTGCCACAACACGATCTCGGTCACTCAGGTCCCGCAGCACCAAAGCACCGGCCTGGGTGGCATTTTCCACCCAATCTTCTGGTAAAAACTCTTCGCTTGATTTCGGCAAAAAAACCAGTGCTTCTTCAAGCTCATCCGGATGAGGGTTCTGCTCGGCACTGAGCCACCTGGGAGTCCTTTCCGATATCGATACAATCGTTGGATGGAGCGGCGCAGACCAAGCTGTTAACAGCTCTTCGGCATCCGCTGCCGAACGATTCAATGAGAGATCCTCGATACTTTGGCAAGGTAGGAGGATTAGGACGTCTTTAAATGTCATTATTTACACCACCACACGGCGCAACTCTATCAGCTTCTAAACAGTTTACAATAACGGCTACAAGGATCGCCGTCGAGAGTGCACCCCATCAGTGGTAGGGTGCTTTGAAGTACTCACCCTCTAAAGCGGTATTGTTGTAACACAAAAAAACCCCCCCATTATACTGAAAGGATTCCCGTAATCGGAAAACCTGTTAGAATCGGAGTTTATGGAACTAAACTACCATTTGAACCGTCTAATTTACTAACAAGAGTTTTGCTTGACATGGGTCCACCGCCCGCGATAAAGTGGGGGATGGAGAGGCAATTTACTCCGCCGTTTTAACTCATCTTTTGATCTACCAATGTCGGGCAAAGGAATTGCCAGCAAAGGACAGGAAATCTTTGCGGCTGGGCCCTAAATTGGAACAGAGGAAAGGACCGCGCCATGGCTAGAAGTGACGCCGTCTGGGGTATAGATATTGGACAATGTTCGCTAAAAGCGCTACGTTGTCGACCCGGCGACCAGCCCGGTCGTATCGTTGCCGATGCGTTCGACTTCATATCATATCCCAAGATACTCAGCCAACCGGGCGCCAATCCTGAAGAACTGATTCAGGAAGCGCTCACGCAATTTCTTTCCCGCAATTCGGTCCGAGGCGACCGCGTTGCGATCTCGGTATCAGGTCAAAACGGCCTTGCCAGATTCATCAAGCTCCCGCCTGTCGAATCGAAGAAGATACCAGACATCGTCCGCTACGAAGCGCGCCAACAAATTCCTTTCGAATTGGACGACGTAGTCTGGGACTATCAACAGATGGGGGCCGCCGACGAAGAAGAAGGTTTCGTGCTCGAAACCGAGATCGGCCTGTTTGCCATGAAACGCGATCAGGTCTTCCGCGCCCTGGAACCGTTCACAACGGCGGGCATCGATGTCGACATCGTGCAGTTGACTCCGCTTGCGCTTTTCAACTACGTGCTCTTCGACCAGATGAGCGATCTGCCGCCGGCCGACGAGTACGATCCCGACAACCCTCCCCCTTCGCAGGTGGTTTTGTCGCTGGGCACCGACTCGACCGACCTGGTTGTGACCAACGGCTATCGTGTCTGGCAGCGCAGCATTCCCATCGGCGGCAATCATTTCACCAAGGCGTTGACTAAAGAATTGAAGCTGACCTTCGCCAAGGCCGAGCATCTCAAGTGCAATGCCACGGCCGCGCAAGACCCCAAGGCCTTGTTCCAGGCGATGCGCCCGGTCTTCAACGATCTTTTGACCGAGATCCAACGCTCAATAGGATACTTCAGCAGTATCGACCGCAACG